>CBIHRE010000136.1:0-10670 GCA_966212385.1 uncultured Akkermansia sp.
CTTCGCCACCCTCTCCGCCGCCTAACCTCGCCCAAGGGTTGCGAGACAGCCTCTCCGTGCCCGCCGTCGATACGCAAAGAAGGCGCGGACAGCGCCGCGCCCTCCAAAAAACGCTCCGGTCTCGCTCAGCTCTCCGCGCGTTTTTGCGCGTCGGCCTCGATGAGGGCCTTCACGCGGTCGAGCTCGGTCTTCACCGCCGCTTTTACGGCGGGCAGCTCGGCGGCGCTCTTCACCGCGGACTTCGCGAAGACGTAGAACTTCATCTTCGGCTCCGTGCCCGAACCGCGCGCGGCGAAGGTGTAGCCGTTGGCGAGGGTCACGAGGTAGAGATCCTGCTTCGGCACGAGTTCGCCGTCGCTGTCGCGGATGTCCTGACGGCCGAAGTCCTCGAATTTGGTCACGGCCACGTCGCCGAAGGCCTTCGGCGGCTCGGAGCGGTAGGTGTCGAGGATGCGCTTGATCTTCGCGGCGCCGCTCGCGCCCTCGTAGTAGAGGTTGATCACGCCTTCGAGATAGTAGCCGGTGCGGAGGTAGATCTCGTCGAGATACTCGGGGACGGTGAGGCCGCGGCTCTTTACGTGGGCGCACACCTCGGCGAGCATGAGGCAGGCGGAGTTGCCGTCCTTGTCCCGCACGAGATCGTTGGCGAGGTAGCCGTAGCTCTCTTCGCAGCCGAAGAGGTAGAAGGTGGAGAACTCCTGGAGGAGCTTGGCGCGGCTGGCGAAGGGCGTGGCGTTGTAGTCGAGCGCGACGCCGTGCTTGGCGAGGTAGCCGGCCTTGAGCTGGTCCTCGTAGCCGCGGATCTTGGCGGCGATCCATTTGAAGCCGGTGAGAGTGTTGACGAACTTCACGCCGTGCGAGCGGGCGATCTCGTCCTGGAGCGCGGTGGTGACGAAGGTCTTCACGAGCGCGGCGCGATCGGTGCCGGCCTTGGGGATGATGCCGAGCTCCTTGTATCTGGAAATTCGATACTCGGTCATAAGCGCGCCGATCTGGTTTCCCGTGAGGAGGTGCATCTTGCCGTCCTTGCCGCGGACGGCGGCGCCCATGCGATCGCAGTCGGGGTCGGTGGCCATGACGAGGTCGAGGCCCTTCTCGTCGGCGAGCTTGATCGCGAGCGAGAGCGCCTCGGCGTTCTCGGGGTTGGGCGACTTGACGCTCGGGAAACGCGGATCGTGCACGGCCTGCGCGGGCTCCTCGTGCAACTCGACGCCGGTCTCCTTGAGCAACGGGATCGACATGACGTTGCCCACGCCGTGGATCGAGGTGAAGGCGACCTTGAGCGCGGCGGTCTTGAAAACGGAGGGATCGATCACCGCGGTGGCGGCGGCCTTGCGGTAGGCGGCATCGGAGGAGTCGCCGAGGGTGACGACGCGCGATAGATCTTTGGCGAAATAGGCCTGGAGTTCGCCGAGGGCGACCTTGCCGACCTCGGAGACGATGCCCTTGTCGTGCGGGGCGACGACCTGAGCGCCATCGTCGAAGTAGGCCTTGAAGCCGTTGTCGTGGGGCGGGTTGTGGCTGGCGGTGATGACGACGCCGCAGTTCGCGCCGAGGTGGCGCACGGTGAAGCTCAACTGGGGCGTGGAGCGCGGGCCGGCGAAGATGTAGGCCTGGCCGCCGAGGCGGGACCACGTGGACGCGGCGAGTTCGCAGAAATGGCGCGAGAAGTGGCGGACGTCGTGCGCGATCACGAGCGAGGGCGGACGCGCGTCGCCCTGCGCCTTCAGGTAGGCGGCGGTGTGGCGGTAGAGGCCGATGGTGGCGCGGACGAGCGTGTAGTCGTTGAGGATGTTGCTACCGATCGCGGCATGCTCCGGCGTGCCCTGCGGGCCTACCTGTCCCTGCTCGGCGGCGGTGGAGACGCGGCCGATGGTGCGGCCGCGCATGCCGCCGGTGCCGAACTCTAGGTCGCGGTAGAAACGATCGTTCAGCTCGGCCCACTGCTGCTTGGCGACGAGTTCCTCGAGCGACGCCGTGTCCCAGGCGGGGAGGCCGGCGGAGAGCCAGGTCTCGAGGTTTTTAAGGGTGGAAGGAAGGAGCTGGCCGGCGGCGGCGGCGGTTTGCAGGGAAGCGAGGAGGGACATCAGTGGAGGGATGAGGGCGGTAACCTGAGACCTGAAGTTGAAGAGCGAAGGCCGGGCGATGGATTAAGCGAGGACCGTGCCGGCGCTGATGGCGGGCTTCGGCGAGCGGGCGGCCCAGGAGGCGGCGAAGCTGTCCTCGTCGTAGCCGAAGAGCGGGGACACCTCGAAGGCGAAGGGCGGCAGGCCGGTCGCGTCGGCGGGGACGGCGGCGCCGTGTGCGTTGGTCCAGCGCACGAACTGGCGGAGCTGGTCGTCGGCGCAGGTCTTGGGCGAATCGACGCCCTCGGCATTCTTCACGGGCGAGAAATCGTCGGCGCGATCGGTCTCGATGATGACCGGGTTCTTCGCGAAGGGCAGCGCATCGAAGACGAACATCTCGAATTTCACGCCGTTGGCCTTCTCGGGCTTCACCAGGTTGCCGGCGGCATCGAGGCAGGGGATCTTCTTGTCCGCGCGGTGGAAAGGCAGCGCGTCGGCGCCGGTGGCCATGCGCCGGATGAACTCGCGATCAAGCAGGTGGATCGCGATCGAGCCCGCGATGAAACGCAGCTTGCCGGTGGCGGGATCGATCTCCTCCTGCGTGGCCTTCGGGAGATCGGAGTATTCGATGACGACGGTCTGGCCGCGCTGGGTGCAGAAGTGGCCGACCTTTTCGCCCGCGTATGCCTTGGGCAGCATCTTGCTGCTCATCTCGGAGCGGGTCTTGAGGTGCCAGCCGACGAAGGCGGGGTCGATGAAACGCACGAGCGGGTTGTCCACTTGGAAGTAGCTCAGCATGTCGATGCCCTCGCGCTGCATGAGGTCGACCGCGCCGCTTCGCTGGAGCGCGCGGAGCGAGCCGCCATGGCCGTCCGGGGACATCGCGATGCGGTGCTTGTCTTCGAGGAGAATCTTCCCGTCAAAACCCACCGCGGGCATGCGTCCTTGGCGGAAGAAGTGAACCTGCGACTCGGCGAGGCCGAAGAATTTGTTCTCCTTAAAAAACGCCTCGGTCGCGGCGTGGTTGATGTGGCTGGTCATGATGAACCAGTGGAGCGGCTTGCCGTAGCGGACGCCGGCGGCGCGGATCTTTTCGGCGAAGACCTGGAAGAGGCTCTTCTTGAGAACGGGCGTGACCGGATAGGTGCCCTTGGGGCCGTCGTAGCCGAGGCGCGTGCCTTGGCCGCCGGCGACCACAAAGGCCGCCACGCGACCGGCGCGGAGGGCCTCTTCGCCGAGACGCTTCGCCTCGGCCCAGGCCGCGGCGTCGCCGCCGTTCTTCGGGAGCGCGTGGTAGGGCGCGGGCGAGAGGTCGGAGAGATCGACGCCCGCGGCGGCGCTCTTCTGCACAAGCGTGCGATTCAGCTCGGCGATCTCCGCGAGATCGACCTCTTTGGCGTCGGCCAGCAGCTCGGCCTGCTGGGCGGGATTCAGCGCCTCGAAATGGGCGAACACGTGGCCTTGGCCGGCCTGTTCAAACGCTACGACAAGAGGATGCGTGGCCATTGTGGAAAAAAGGTGGTGCGAGTGAAGGGCTCCCCACGAGCGCCGGGCAACGCCTTTTCCTGTTTCTAGTCTACCCGTGGCGCCAACCCGGCCGCGCACCGATCCGCGTTCCACCGGTTTTCCCCATTTTGCGCCGATGCGGAGACGCGGCCCCGCATGGCGCCCGGCGGCCACATCTCGCCCGCAGGCTTGCCATTCGTCGCAGGTCCTTGGTCATTGGGCCTTCGCCGATGCCGCCGTCTCCCCTTTCCGCCTTTTTGCCGCCGGATTTCGATGCCCGCCGCCCCGTCGCGCTGATCGCCGGCCAAAGCCGCTACCCCGCGCTGGTCGCCGAAAGCATCCGGGCGGCCGGCGTGCCCGTTCGCCTCGTGGCGATGGAAGACGAGACCGCGCCCGAATTGCAGGCGACCTTTCCCGAGTCGGACCGCGCGCTCATCAAGGTAGGTCAAGTCGGCGCCATGCTGAAGGCCTTGAAAAAGTTCGGCGCCGGCTACGCGATCATGGCCGGTCAGGTTTCGCCACGCCGCCTTTTCTCCGGCCTGCATCCGGACCTGAAGGCGATCGCGATCCTCGCCACCCTGAAGCGCCGCAACGCCGAGACGATTTTCGGCGCCATCGCCCGGGAGATCGAGGACATCGGCGTGCGACTGCTCGACGCTCGAGCCTTTATCGACGCGCACCTCGCCACATCGGGCCAGATGACGAAGAAAAAACTGGGCATCGATCCGGACTACGTGGAGCACGGGCTGCACATCGCGCGGGAATCGGCCCGGCTCGACATCGGCCAGGGCTGCGTCGTCCGCAAAGGCACCGTGCTCGCGGTCGAGGCCTACGAGGGCACCGACGAGATGATCCGTCGCGCCGGCACCCTGAAGACCGACGAGTGTCTCTACGTCAAAACCGTGAAGGCTCGCCAAGACTACCGCTTCGACGTGCCTTGCTTCGGTCTGAAAACGCTCGAAAGCCTCGACTCCGCCAACATCCGCGCCGCCGTGCTCGAGGCCGGCCGGGTCATCCTCATCGACAAGCCGGCCGTCATCGCGCGCGCCGACCAGCTCGGCATCGCGCTTTTCGGCGCCGAGTAACCCTCGCCCGACGCAGCCCATCGGGTTTACCCATTCGACATTCGCCTCCAGTCATCCGTCATTCTCCGCCCATGGCCTCGCCCGCTGTTCTTCCCGTCGCCGTCAAAGGCGTCATGCCCACCGCCAACGGATGCGCCGTCTTTCTTGGCGACGATGCCAAGACCTTTGTGATCTACGTCGACCACGCGGTGGGCAACGCGATCCAGATGTCGCTCAACGGCGAGAAGAAGGAACGCCCCCTCACCCACGATCTCATCGGCCACATCCTCGCGGGCCTCGGCGCCACGCTCGAGCATGTCGTCATCAACGACGTCAACGAAGGCACCTTCTACGCCCGCATCCTCCTCAAGATGAAGAACGAGCTCGGTCAAAAAATCGTCGAGCTCGACGCCCGTCCCAGCGACAGCACGGTGCTCGCCCTCGCCCACGGCCGCCCCATCCTAGTTGCGAAAAAGGTCTATGATGCGGTCGAGGACATGAGCGAGATCCTCGAACGCGTGCTCAAGCAGCAGTCGGAAAGCGCCGAGGAGCAGGCGGAAGGTTTCGGCGAGGACGCGGACGAAGACGACGATTCTCCCGACGAGGAAGACGACGACGAAAAGAAGTGAGGCGGATCAGCTCTCCGAGGTAGGCGGACGCATCCCTGCGCCCGCTGCTTGGAGATCGATCCACGGGCGGAGGGAGCCGCCCGTCCACCGACAGAAAAAAACGCCGCCGTCCCCGCAACAGGACCGGGCTCACTCCTCCAGCTCGACGTTCCAGTAGGCCAGGTCGAGGAAGTCCTTCCATCGTTCGCGCTGCTGGTTGTTGAGCACGAGCGAGATCACCGGCCGCCACTTCGGACGCACCGGCTTGCAGACAAGACGCATGTGGGCCTCGTGCGGGAGGCGGTTGGCCTTGCGCGAGTTGCATTTGATGCAGGAGCACACGATGTTTTCCCAAGTCGTCTTTCCGCCTCGGTCGCGCGGGATCACGTGGTCGAGGTTGAGCTCCTCGCGCGGGAAAATCTTTCCGCAATACTGGCAGGTGTCCTTGTCGCGGGCGAAGACGTTGTTGCGCGTGAGCTTCAGCTCCTTGCTCGGCAACTTGTCGAAAAAGGTCAGGAGAATCACGCGGGGCAGACGGATCGTCGTGCAGGGCGTATGCACCGTGTCGAGCATCTCGATCGGCGGGTTGGACTTCGAGAAATCCATCCAGTCCATCAACGAGAAGACGCGGAAATCGTCCCGATGATGATGCACTACCGATGCGTGCCCTCGTGCCAGCAGGGCGAACGCGCGTTTGGCGCAGATTACGTTGATCGCCTGCCACAGGCGATTCAGCACCAACACCGGCTGGTCTAGGACGGCCTCCATGTTGGGCCCTATCGGCTAGGGCTCACCCCTCCACCTGTCAAGGTCCGCGCTCGCGAAGAACGTGTCACGACCGCGGCACTACGCCCGGCCGCCCCGACCCGCCTGCCGGACGCGCGTCCGAATCAACCGTCGAGCGGCTCGCGCCCGACGAGGAAGATATTGCCCCAGCTCGTGCGCAGCTTCACCGCCTCGCCGCCGCCGTTGAAATCGGCGAGCAAGGACGACTGATTGAACGATCCGCGCCGGACGACGGGTTCGAGACCGCGGGTGCGGACTTTGCCGAGCAGCCGCGTGGCGGCGTCGACGGTCAGAGGCAGGTTGCGGTCCACGTTGAGCGTGATCGTGCCGGCGGAAGTGCTTACATCGATGTCCTTGGGCAAGGGGTGAGACAGCCCGAGCTGAATGGCGGAGTCGTCCGCCTGCACCTTGAGCGTATCGAAAGCCTGCTGCACCTCGATATCGCCGTTCGCGCTGCGGATGACGGCCGGCCCGTGGAGCTTGCCCGCGAGGATGCTCCCGCTGGAGGTGCGCAGATTGGATTCGCCGCTCACATCACCCAGCGTGATGCTCCCGGTCGTCGTCTTTCCGAAAAAGTCGCCCGTGATCGAGCCGACAAAAAAGGACCCGCCCTCTCCGCGAAGATCGAGCGAGCCGCGATAGTCTCCCACGGTCACGCCCGCGGCGACCGAACGCACCTCGAGCTTCACGCCTTCGGGCACCTCGACCTTCACCACGATGACCATCTGCAAGGCCGGATCCTTGTCGAAAACGACCGGCCGCGGATCGCGCAGGCTCATCTCGATGCGCTTGGCGCCCGCCTTGTAACGCGGCTCCATGCTCTTGAACGCCGACTCCACGTCGCGCTTGAAAGGCGCCAGCAGATCCGGAGTCAGACGCTCCAGGATGTTTCCCTTTTCCTTCGCCGCCGGATCCTGCACGCGGAGATCGACCACAAAACGCAGCGAGCCCCCTGCGGGCACGTTGACCACCTCGACCACGCCGCGCGTCACCCGCAGCGCCACCGTCCCCGGCACCTCGGTGAAACTCTTCTCATAACGACGCTCCAAGTCCTGCGCCACGGCACGAACCGCGGTCAGGCCGACGACCAAGAATAGAACAATGCACTTGCGCATGCATTAGTTGTTAAAAATTCGTCAACTATAACAAGCCCCGAAGGAGTTCGATTTAAGAAAATCTTTCGGCGCGCAGAACTGCTTACCCAAGCCCCTGCATCGGCGAAACATAGCCTCGCCCGCCCGCCGGTGCCAGGTGAGGGCCGATCAAACCTTCGCGCTATTGTCGCACTTGAAATGCACCCGTTTCCGAAGCTCGGCCAAGGTCCGTTGCGACGAGCGCTGGGCGTTTTCGGTGTCAGGCACGCCGGGGCCGAGTCGCAGGCCACCCGTGTCGGAACGCTCCGGCAAGTGCTCGTCCTGCGCCAAGCCGCCGATCAGCAGCAACTGCTCGGCACGAGCCCCGAGACGCGCCCCGGGAAATCCCGTGTTGCGCGCCAGCCAGAGGAAAAACCGAGCCGGAGGAGTGTTTGCGTCGCCTGCCATGTCGCACAGGTTGCGAGGTCCGCGCCTCGCGCGTCAATCGCCGCCATGCATAGCCCCCTCCTGCATCCCTCCCGCCTCGCCTTCTGGGGCCTCTGCCTCGCGTTTCTACTGACCTCCGGTTGCGACAAGGACGCCTCGTCGTCCTCCGCAGACTCCGCTCAACCGGCGGCGCTCAAAGCCGCAACGCCGGCTTCCGTTTCCACCCATTCTCCCGCTCCCGCCCTTCCTGATCCCGCCCCCGGCCCCGACGGCAAGGTCCGCCTGAGCGAGGACGAGTGGCGAGCCCGCCTCACGCCGGAGCAGTTCAAAATCCTCCGAGGCGCCGCCACCGAACGCCCCTTCTCCTGCCCGCTCTGGAAAATTTCCGAGCAAGCCGGCGTCTATCACTGCGCCGGCTGCGGACTCGCGCTCTTCGACTCCGCCGACAAATTCGACTCCGGCACCGGCTGGCCGAGCTTCAGCCACCCCGTCGCGCCGGATCGTATCCTCGAGCAAGCCGACAATTCCTACGGCATGACTCGCGTCGAGACGCTCTGCGCCCGTTGCGAAGGCCACCTCGGCCACGTCTTCGACGACGGCCCGCCGCCCTCGGGTCGTCGCTACTGCATCAATGGATCCGTGCTGCGCTTCGAACCGCGTGCCGAGGCCCCGGCCGATACGCCTTCGCCGCCACCCGCCGGAACCGCGCCCGCCAAAGCACAGCCTTGAGCCCGGCCCGCGGCGCCGGCAGCTTCGCCCGCTTTCTTCCACGCCACTCTTTTTAGTCCCCGTCTCCAGCTCGCATGTCCCACGCCACCAAAGCCGCCGCCGATCCCGTGAAACAGTTCTCCGTCTTCACCGAGAACCGCGTCGGACGCCTCTCCGACCTGACCACGCTCTTCAAATCGAACGACGTGCATGTCGTGGCGCTCACCGTCCTCGACTTCACCGACACCACCATCCTGCGCTTCGTGGTCGACGACAACGACAAGGCCCGCGAGCTGATGGTGAACAACGATTTTCCCTACACCGAGTGCGACGTCGTCGCGGTCGAGATCAACGACGAGGCCGATCTCAAGGAAGTCCTCGCCGCCCTGCTCGAGGCGGAGATCAACATCCACTACGTCTACAGCTTCATCAAGCGGCCCGAAGGCCGCTCCGCCCTCGTCCTCAACATCGAGGATCCCGACGTGGCCGCTCAGTCGCTGAACAACCACGGTTTCAAGGTCCTCACCCAGTCGGATATCGCGCGCTGAACCGGGAGGCTCCGGCCCGCCACCCGGCTTGGCGCCGCCGCCTGACCGGCGGGCGGATTGCCCGCCCACGCCGTTCACTCCGCGCTATTTTTTCCGCCGTTCCGCCTTCGCGGCTTTCCGAGGCACGACGATCACCGGGCAAGCCGCCTTGCGCAGCACGGCATGCGTCGTGCCGCCAACGATCAAATCGTAGAACGCCGTGTGGCCGTGCGAGCCCAGCACGATGGCGTCGGCCTTCCGCTTCCCCGCCACCTCTAGGATTCGCTCGGCGGCGGAACCGCTCGTGAGCACGGTGCCCGCGTCGAGCCCGCGCGCGGTCAGCTCGTCCTCCAGGTGCTCCAACTGATGGCGCGCGCCCTTCTCGGCGATCTCGATCGTCTCCTCCACCATCTCCGCGCCGATGCCGAACTCGGTGGTGACGATGGGCGGCATCAGGCTGTGGTGCAGGATCACCTGCGCGCCCGAAGCCTTGGCAAGTTCCACGGCCGTTTCGACGACGGCCCGGGTGGCGGCGGAAAAATCGACCGAAACCAGCAGCGTTTTCATGGCGATAAAAGGGTTTGGTATTGAGCCTAAACCGGACGCTATCGAACGGCCCGAATCTCGCCCCCTTCGCCCCGAAAGGCAACCCAACTAAACGCACACGCGACGCGCCTAAACCTCGGCAGCACCTCTTATTTGCGGCCCAATTTCCGCCGCAACGCCGCCAGGACCTCCTCGCGCCCGTCGATGTGAAGCATCCAGACGGCCGCGAAAAACACCGCCGCGCCCAACCCGATGGCCAAGGCCAGCTCGAGTGCTCCCCGCCAGCCCGCCACGCCCACCCAGCGCTCCCATCCCCAACGCACCGCCACCACCGCCGCCGCCATGACCGCGCTCGCCGCGACCACTTTGCCCAGATGCCCCGCCAGATGGCGGAACCCAAGCCCGGAATGCTCCCGCGCCAGATGCGACTGCAGATAGGTCGCCTGCAAAATCACCGCCGCCGTCGAACCCAGCGCCAGGCCGCTTGCCCCTAACCAGCGCATCAAAAGCAGACTGGCGCCGATGTTGGCGAGAAAGCTCCACCATGCGGCTCGCACCGGGGTCCGCGTGTCCTTGCGCGCATAAAAAGCCCGCAATGCGAGACTCACGAAAGCCAGGAAGGGCAGCGCCAGCGCGCTTGCCGCCAGCACCGGGGTCATCAGCGCGGTGTGCTCCGCCGTGAATGCCTTGCGCTCGAAAAGCACCCGCGTCAGCGGCTCCGCCAGCACCATCATGCCCACCGCCGCCGGCACGTTGATCAGAAGGATGAGGCGCATGCCCTTCCGGTAATCCTCCGCCAACAAATCGAAGCGACCCTCCGCCGCGTGTTGCGCGATCTTCGGGAAAACCACCGTCGACACCGCCAGCGCGAAAACGCCGATCGGCAGCTCCATCACGCGCGTCGAGAGATTGAGCAAAGTCGCCGCCGCGTCGTCGAGCGAGAGCCCGAGCAGGCGCGACATCGTCGTGTTCACCAGGTAGATCGCCGACCCGAAAAGCGTGGGCACCATCAGCCGCGCGATCTGGCGCACCCCTTCGCTGCGCGCAGGCGCCCAGCGCGGACGCCAGCCCAGCCGAGCCAAGGCCAGCGCCGGCACGAGCATCTGCAAAAAACCGCCCAGCAGCACGCCCGCGCAGAGCCAGCGCATGCTCAGCGCCCGGTCCCCCGCCGACATCCGCACACCGACCGCGAGCAAGCCCATCATCGAAAGGTTCAGCCACACCGGGTTCAACGCCGGCTCGAGAAACCGATCCTTCGTCTGCAAGGCCGCGCTGAACACCGCCGCCAGACACACCATCACCAGATAAGGAAACAGGATCACGCCGAGCTCCGCCCCCA
>CBIHRE010000137.1:0-10614 GCA_966212385.1 uncultured Akkermansia sp.
TGCGGGGTGTGCAGAGGGTGTCGCCTGCCATGCGAGAGCGTATTCGCGAGGAGGCGCGTAAGATGGGTTATCGGCCAGACCCAATGTTGCGGGCACTCTGCACCTACCGGCGGGCCAGCAAATCCGCAAAGATCCAGTCGGCGCTGGCTTGGTTGTGTTGCTGGAGCTCCCCAGAGGAGATGTATACGCGCAAGGAATTCCATGCCTACTGGCTGGGCGTGAAAAGCGTGGCCGAAAAAAATGGCTACCGGCTGGAGCAATTCGTGCCGACGCAGAAACTTTCCGTGGAGCGTATTCAGCAAATCATGCAGGCACGGGATATTCGCGGGGTTCTCATCCCCCCCCCACAAAGCAGCTTTTCCCTAGACCTCGGACGCTCGGACTGGAGCGAGTTTGCCGTGATCAAGTTCGGCCACGCCCACCCTAACCTGCGGGTGAATTTGGTGACCAGCGCCCAGACCAAAAACGCGATGCTGGCCATTCAGAGAATGGCCGAACGCGGCTACACCCGCATCGGTTTTGTCAGCAGCGACTACGCGAATCGCCACACATTTTTCCTCAGCGGGGTTCTGCGGGCCCAGGTGGACCTGCCAGAGGCGCAGCGCACGCGCTTCCTGAGTTTATCGGAGGAGGAGATTCGCAGCGCGGAACTCGCCCGTTTGCTGGCTTGGATCCAGCAGGAAAAGCTGGATGCGATCTTGACCAACCTGCGTGAGATTCCCGGCATGCTTCGGAGTGCCGGTCTTCGGATACCCGAGGACATTGGAGTCGCGGCCCTGAGCGTGCATGATGGCAACGCGGACTCGGGAATCGACCAAAACCCTTTCGAAATCGGGCGGGCGGCGTGCGAGTCCATGGTCTCTTTGGTCATGCATGACGGAATAGGAATCCCGGAGGTGCCACGTGAGCTGTTGATTGAAGGATCATGGGTGAACGGCGCCTCCCTGCCTGTGAAGAAAATCGTCGACCGAGCAAGCGTGGTGCTCACCGCCTAATCAAGCATCCACGTCGTCTAACGAGATGGTGGAGGCGGACGGTTGCAGCCCGAGCTCCGGAGATGGAAGCGGGATAAGCGGGATAAACGCGTCCGACAGTCCTTGCTCACGTATGGCCTTGCAGCGATCGCACAAGCGGAGAGTCGCCACCACTCCCGGGGCAGACTCTCGCGTGAGGATTCGATAGTCGACCCCGCTAGCATCGCCGCAGATTGAGCAAACAACCGCATCCACTCGGCGGGCGGCTATCGACGAAGCGATCACCGCATTTGTCCGGCATCGCAACCGCCCCCCGACCAAGAAGGAGATCGACCAGATCGTTCGCCAAACTCGCGACAGAAAACTCGCCGAAATCACCACGGCGGAGGTGCGCCGTCGTCAACTCGCGGCCTACAGCCCCGAACGCCAAAACGCCCTTCGCAGCCTCGTCTCTTCCGCCAATAGCCTATCACGACCTGCGGCGCCCACGGATTTGACGCCTGCGCTCATTCATGCACGAGACCACCTGTTCGAACGCCAGAGCGTGGTGAAAGTCCACGAACTCGTTGCGGAGGTGCTGAACGAAAACCTCGGCAAACTCGATGCGCAGACTGTGCTCGACGCCATCACGGGGGAATCAGCCGGATTGTGCATCCTCTCTCGCGAAAGCACCCCGGAACTCTCCTTGTTGGGAACGCAACAAGGGCTCCGCGAAGAAATCGATTCGCTGCGTTTTGTGGACGAAGGCATCGGGCCCCACCCCGCGTTAGGTGGTGCAGATTTTTCACTCCCCGAATTTTTGAGCGAAAGCCAACGGACTTGCGTGGCGGGGATCTTGGCCAGCCGCGACACCGTCACGGCGCTTCGCGGCGTCGCTGGTGCCGGCAAAACCACCGTCCTCTCTGTAATCGAAGCAGGTCTGAAAGAAAATGCGGTCGCTTCATTCTACTGCGCCCCGACCGCATCCGCCGCTGGGGTGCTGAAGTCCGAGGGGTTCGATAACGCCACCACCCTCGCCGATTTCCTCCTGCAAGCGGAACGCAAGCACAGGGATCAACTGCGCGGCGCGTTGATCGTCGTGGACGAGGCGGGGCTGGTTTCAAATCGGCAGGGGGCCGCGTTGTTCGATCTTGCGCGTCGATGCGGTGCGCGGGTTCTCCTTGTCGGCGACAGCCGCCAACACTCCGCGGTCGAGGCGGGCGATTTTCTTGGCCTTCTTGAAACGCACAGCCGGCTACGCGCCCACGAACTCACGGATATTCGCAGGCAGACCGTCGCCGCCTATCGCGAGGCGATCAAAACCGTCTCCTGCGGCCGGGCCCGCGAAGGTCTGATCGCGTTGGACTCGCTCGGCTTCATCAAAGAGGCGGGCAACGACTACATCGACGAAGCCGCCAAGGCTTATCAGGAATTTGATGGTAAGGACGTCATTCTGGTCGCGCCCACCTGGGCGGAAATCGACGCGCTGACTGACGCCATACGTGCGCGAAAAAAAGCCCGTGGAGAATTGAGCGAGGAGCAGGAAGTCCAGGTCTTTGACTCCCTCAAATGGACGGCGGCACAGAAACGACGCGTGGAGAACTACTCGCCAGGAATGGTGCTTTCGGTTCACGGCGACGACCCGCGCCACGGACTTTCGCGCGGGACTCAGCTGGAGGTTCTCGCAGTCATCGACGATCACTCGCTTCGCGTTCGCGACCACTCCGGTCGAGAATGGACGCTTGATCCTCGAAAGCAGAGCGCGGGATGGGACGCCGGGAAACCACGACCCATAAAGCTGGCTGTCGGCGACAAAATTCTGATCCGCCAGAACCTGAAATCCAGCGGACTCACCAACGGTGACGTGTTGGAAGTGAAATCGCTCCACCCCGACGGTAGCTGGGTGGGCACCGATGCGGCCGGACGAGAGCGCACGATCCCGGCGACGTTCCGGGCTTACGCCCACGGATACGCGGTCACTTCCCATAAATCACAGGGCCGCACGGCCGATCATGTAATCGTCTGTGCCTCACACTTGGACGCCAAAGCGACCTACGTCGCGTTTTCGCGCGGGCGAAAGTCCGCGCTCTGCTTCACTCCGGATCGGGAGGCCTTGATCGGCGGCGTTCCGTCGCGCTCGGTCAATCGCCAGTCGGCATCGGACGTCATCGCTCCGAACACCCGGGCACGCATCCGGCGGGCGACGGGAACTCATCGCACCTGGGATGCGTTTCAATCGCTCGCACGTATGGCGCGCCGTGCCGCCGAGGCCGCACGGCGACTTTTGCCCGCCAAGTCGATCCACGCCCTGCCCTCCCCTCGCAATCGTTCCGCGCACCCATCTCTCCACCGATGAATACCGAACCCAACCCGCTCCATCAGCCCGACAACGCACCGTCGCCATCGATCGAAACCTGGCCGGTGGGACCAAACATCGTCTTGAGGAAAAGCAACGGCACCGTCCTCGGCTGGCCTCGCTTCAGCCTGGGGCACTGGTCATGCACGCCCATCCCTTCCGGTGACCAGCTGGTTCTATCGTTCACCGAACACACGGTAACTGTAGTTGGCCGCTCACTACGTCCTTTCCTCACCATTCTGGAGCAAGGCCAAGGGCTGCACCTGATCGAATTCGGCGAGCGCCACGAATCGGTGCTCGATTCGGTGGAGCCCTTCATCCGCTCGGCGACGGTCGAGCCGCGAGAAAACTGACCTCCCACCAAAGAATGATTTTATGAGTAGAGACGCAATATCCCTAAGCTGCGCTTGGGTCTCTTGCCGCCGGAATTCGCTTCGAGGCTCATTCGAGGCCTTGGCCGCCACGACCAGGAAAGGGCTCCGTGACCTCGAATAAGCTCGAATCACTTCGACGCGGCAATGTGGCCAAGCCCTTCCAATCCAAGCTCACCCCGCACCTCGAATTCATCCGCGAATGCCGTGCGGACCGCTGGCCTTATGACCGGATCGCGGACGAGCTGATGACTCGATTCGGGCTCCGCGTCGCACCATCCAGCATCCACGCCTTTGTGAAGGCGCGTTCGGTGCGGCGCGACGTTTTCACCATCGTCGCCGCGTCCACCCCGGCGCCGGCTCAATCGAGCACCGCCGCTGATGACGCCATCGAACGCCTGAAAGCGCAGGCGAAGCCCCGCGATGCCACGCAAGCCGCGTGGAAATTCTACGACCCCTCCAAGCCCCTCGAAAAACTTTCCCAGCCATGAAAAATGAAACCAAAAATCCCGAATCCAAACTCGTCGCCTTCAGCTGCGGCGGCAAAGGCGGCGTCGGCAAGACGGTCACCATGGCCGGCCTCGCCGACTACTACCATGCAAACGGCATCCACCCCGTGATGTTCGACTGCGACGTCGAAAACAAACAACGCGGCAGCCTCAGCCATTTCTTCTCCGATGCCACGAAACTCAACATCCGCACCGACCGCGGCATGGATGATTTCATCGACGCTGCGGTGAATGCCTCGTCGCGGATCGTGCTCGCCGACCTCGGTGCCGGATCGGGTCAGGACACTTTCCGCTGGTTCGATTCCATGCATTCGGAACTGTCCGCCATAGGCATTCGATTCACCGCAGTGGTCACGATCACCTCAAGCGCCGCGAGCGTGGAGACAATTTTTAGCTGGGCCCAAGCACTCGGTAACCGGGTGCGTTACTTGATCGTTCGGAATCACGTTGCAGGAAGCGATTTTGGCTACCTCCACGATACCGAGCCTGGCCGTGCGTTTTTGGCCAAAGCCCAACCCACGATCATCGACCTCGAACAACGCGTGCCCGAGATTCAAGCCGAGCTGGAAAATCGAGGCCTCACGGCTCGTCGCGCCAAACTGGCGGAGCCGAAAACACGCGGTCCTCTTCTCGACCGCCTGAGCACGCAGATTCGCGTGCAGGGGTATGCCAATCGCGCGAACGAGGCCTTTGCCGCCGCGAACCACCTGCTTCTCCCATGAGGCCGCCTGAACCACCGCCACGCCTCGTCTTCGAAGAGATCGGCAAATACCTGCCCGCCGAGCGGGCGGTGAGTTACTACCGGGTGCTGTCGCGCTTGAAGCACCTGCATCCGGATGACGACCTGGTCGTCGTGCTGGAAGCGATGGCCATCAACACTTGGCTTACGCGCGATGCTCCGGACCGCATGGCGCAGGAGCGAAAAATCATCGTCAGCCTACTCGATGAGAGGATCGAGCGCTGCCAATCGCTTCTCGCTGAGGGAAATTCTGAGCTAGGCCGCAAGATCGATCGAGGAGACCGAGACCTCGCCGACGCTTACGCCGCTCACCGACGGATCATCACCGACTTTAGACGCCACATCGACGCCCGCGTCGAGGTCGCCTCCAAACAATTCGGTGAAGTCACCACCCAAGTAAGAGACGCCTACCAAAGCCTGAGTTGGACCACATCCGAATTGAAGAAACATCTCCGCGAGATGCAGGAGCGAGATGTGTGGTCGAAATTCTGGCGCGCGCTTGCCCTGTTCGGTTTCGGCGTAGCCGTCGGCTTTTGGTGCGCCCGCTCGTAAAACAGGCATGCCCACCACTACCACCTAAGCCCCAGCCGGAAAGCCTCCTGCAACTCTACAGCAGGAGACTAAAACTGCACCTTCTTCACCGCTTCCTTACTGTGGGCGGGGCGAATGTGCCCGTAAGTCTGCATTGCCAAGGTGCCGCCGTCGGAGTGCCCCAACCACCCCGCAACGGTAGGGACATCCACTCCCGATTCGATGAAGGTGGTGGCGAACAAGTGTCGAAGATCGTGATGCGTCAGCTTCTTCACACCGACCGCCTTGCAGGCATTCGCAAGGCTGGTGGAAGCCTCCCCTGCCTCGAACACGCGTTCCACGGGAAGAACCGCCCGCCCGAGTAACATTTCACGGTGCTCCTTCATCCGACTCATGTGACGACTAAACGCATCCGTCATCGGAATCTGTCGCGCGCTGCCCTCGGTCTTCGTTCCGTGAACGGTGACCATCCCGCGTTCGGTATCCAGATCCTGCCAAACCAATCCTCCAGCCTCTTCTAGGCGCAGCCCCGAGTAAGCCAGCCCTTCCACCAAATCGGCCGCGATGCGTCCTTTTCCCGCCTTCGTGCGGATATGGTGAACAATTGCGGCGAATTGGCTGCGGTTGGGAAGCTGCAGCAGCTTCTTTTTCACCGGCATGTAGGTCAGTTCGCCCGCCGGATTTTTGGCGATGACGTGCGCCTTTACCGCGACGTCGAAGACATTGCGCAGACAGGCGATCATCTTGTTCACCGTTGACGGCGAATTGCCGGCACGGGTCTTGGCCTTCGCCTTCGGCGGAAGGTAGGGCCACTTGCCTCGCTCGTAGTCGGCCATGTAACCTTGCACCATAGCTGGCGTGATTTTTCGTATTTCAATTGTGAATACATCAGGCCAGGTTCTCCTGAGCGTCGCGAGAGGGCGCACCCGCACGTAAGCGGTGCTCGGCTCCAGACGCGGGTCGGCCTTCACATCGGCCTCGTAGAGCGCGGCGGCGTCAAGGAAGGTGGCTCTCATCTCAAGACCCCGGGTAGGTTTTTCGTTGGGAACCTCCTCACGAATTTCCTTCAACTTGTCAGGGAGACGAAGCTTGGCGGTCGTTATCTTGGTCGTATCCAGAGAGCGTAGGAAAATCCGCCCCTTCACCTTGGCCCGGGCGTAATAGATGCGCGAACCCGCATCGCGAAGAAGACATGGGACTGGCGTCGATTCGTAGTTTGCCATGCTCTCGGTATAGGAGAGAGGTATAGGAGGAGGCAAATTTCCGCATCTTCCACTTTCACAACTCACTCATGGTGCCCGGGACAGGGATCGAACCTGCACGCTGTTAAGCAAGGGCTTCTAAGACCCTCGTGTCTGCCATTCCACCACCCGGGCGGGCGGTCAGGTCTTAGCGAAAGACGGAGCCTCGCCGCTGCGCAAGCGCCATGTCTCCGGACGCGGGGATCCGACGGCTTGAAAAGCTAGCCCGGTTGAAAGCCCGCAGCGCATCGTCCACGGCCGACCAAGCCGAGACCGACGCCCGCGCGTCAGGCGTTTCGTCGCCTCAGGACGCGGCGTGATTCGTTTTCTTGGTCGTCGCCGAAGCTTCGCCCGAATCGCCGATCTGAAACGGGACGGCCGAATGGTCGTCGGCTTCCACATCCACCTCTTGGTGCAGGGTGGATCGCACGATGCGGCGCAACTTGCGCGAAGATATGCGCACGTGCGCGGTCAGGCGCCAGAAACCGCGATTGGCCGGATGATGGGCGAATTCCTCCGACTCGAAGAAAAACTCCCGATAACGGCGCAACCGGGCCACGCTCCGGACAAAGTCCAGGTCGGCGGCGAAATGCTGGGGCCACAAAAAGGACACCAGCGGCGCCAACAGGCGGGCGTGAAAGTAGAGCGAGCGATTCATCACCGCATGCTCGTAATCTTCCGCTCTGAGCCCGTGCTTCTCGCAATACAGCTCGGCAAAGGTCTTCTCGGTCATTGGGGTAAACTGATTGGGGTAGATGGCGCCCACACGGCGACCCGGTGAAAGCCGGGTGAATTCGTGCGCCGAGCCGGAGCGACGGACAACCGTCAAACGCCTACGCAGTTACCCCTAAGAACAGCCCCCGCCGGCTTTAACGCACAGAACCCCAGAGCTGTTGGAGAACGGAACGCAAGTCCTCCCCGGGGCGGGGATCTCCGCCGCGCGTCTCGACCAGCTTGCGACCACGGTTGGCACGGAGCAAATCTGTATCTACTTTATCGATACGAATCTCGCCGCGCTTCAGGCCCGCGCATCCCGCCGCATCCAGTCGTCGCCAACGCAGCGGAGCGCCGGTCGCGCTGAAGGAGATTTCCCAGCCCGCCCCCGCGCCCACGCCCGGCGATTTTTCCACCAGACTCGGATAGCGGCGCACGAAATCCGGCTCGCCGGGCTCGGCGATCCGAAGGGTGATCGCCACGGGGGTCGCGCGAAAAACATCGTCCAGCGCGCCAAGCCCGTCGGCCCGGCTGCGCGCGAAAAATTCGAGCGGATCGAGGCCCATGAGATTCATCCCGTTCCAAAGGCCATGCTCGTTCGGACTGCCGAAACCTCGCGCCTTATACCACTCTTGAAACCGATCGGTCACCCTGACCCCGATCTCGAAGTGCAGATGCGCGCGCTGCTTTGGAATGGTGTAGCCTCCCGCGCTGCGTCCCATCGTCGCGATCGTTTCGCCCGCGGCCACTTCCTGGCCGATCCGAAGGGTGGGCGAAACCCGGGAAAGGTGGGCGTAAAGCGTGTAGACCGGCGGGGATTGGTCGGGATGCTCGATCACCACATACCGTCCGTAGCTGCTCGCCCCTTCCCTCGAGCTGATGTGCCTCACCACGCCCGCCATGGCGGCGAAGACCGGGTCCAAAGGCTCGCCCTTGCCGTCCCGTCGCTGCGGAAGCAGATCGAGCCCCTCATGGAACTGGCGGCCGCCGCTGCGCACGCTCCCGAACATTCCCGAGATCAGCTCACCGGACTCGGTGGGCTGGATAAATTTTTCGATGCCGCCGCCGTGAAGATAAACATCGTTCGGCGTGGGCCAGACCAGGTGAACCTTCACCGGCACTTTCTCGGCCAGCACGGCGGGCGCGCGGCGGGGGAGAGCGGCGTCGGCCCGCACGGGCTTCAGAGTGTCGTCCTCGCAGCCGGCGAGAAAAGAAGCGGCTAGCACCAGCGCCCACAGCGCCGGCCTCGGACCCCGCGGATACTTCATTGAGACTTTTCGAGCTCCTCGCGCAGATCCTTCGACGTGCGGGTGATGTTCTTGGCCAGATCCGCCAACTTATCCGCCGGCACCTCGACATAGGTCACGATGTAACCCTGGGTAAGCGCCCCGTCGATGCGACGGGCGCCGATCGGCTCCCCGTTCACGACCGCGACGAAGCGTTTCCCTTGGTTCGGAACGCTCACCTTCAACAAATCGCGAGCCGCCGCGGGCGTTAGCTTAAATGCGAAAGCCTTGCCCAGTTCCCCTTCCACCACCTCGCAACCGTCGATGTCGTATTCCGTGAAATAGGCTTTCGGCTCCACGGATATCTTCACGCCGCTCTCGGGCAACGTGGCCACCGCTCCGGCGTCCTGGGCCTTGGTCGCCTCGAGAAGGAAGCGCACCACGCTCACCGGATAATCCTTCTTCTTCGACTTCGACATGCAGCCGCCGGCTGCAAAAAAGCCCAGGCACAAAACGGGGAGGATTAGAAAGCGGATTAGGCGCATGCGGCATTCATGCCGGGTCTCGGCGCCCGCTGGCAAGCCGCGAGCGCTCAGGCGCGCATCTCCGGCAGGCGTTCGCGGTAACGCCTCAAAATCGGGGCGAGACGGATGGCCTCCCAATAGCGTCTCCAAAACTTCCTGGGGCTTGAAAGCAACCGCAGCAACCATCCGAGCATGAAACGATCCGCCCAAGGCGGGATGTTGGCCTGGCCTCCGGTCAAAAACGCGATCGCCGCCCCCAGACACAGGATGCCGGGGCGGTAGGAAAGCGCCTCTCGCAGCCCCAGACCGAGCCGCTCCTGCACCCCGCCGCCGATCGCGAGCATGACCACCCGGGGCCGCCGCGCCTCGATGCGCGAGATCAGGGCTTCGTCGCGGATCGGGCCGGGCTTGTAGTGAGGTGCTAAATACGTGTCGGCCTCCGTCGTCGCGAAGCCTTGAGCCCGCAGCCAGGCGAGGTTGCGCGCGGACTCCTCCGCGGAAGGCATGACCCAGAAAAC
This sequence comes from uncultured Akkermansia sp., assembly GCA_966212385.1. GTDB lineage: Bacteria > Verrucomicrobiota > Verrucomicrobiia > Opitutales > Opitutaceae > IMCC26134_A. Next base: position 9,683 of record CBIHRE010000137.1, read on the forward strand.
CGCTCCCGGCGCCTTGAGGTCGTCGCGCTCCAGCACCGCGCGGATCAACTTCAACCCCGAGTGGCGCGGCAGCCGCTCGCCCGTGAAAAATCGCCAGAGCAGAACCATGTAGCCCGAGTCCGTGATCGCCAGATCGGCGGTCGTAAGCGCCTCGCGATAGGACGGCGATTTGAGCAGATCGACGGCCAGGCCCGGGGCGGACGGCGCTACCACCAGGCCGCCCGACACCGCGCGCTCCGTCGCGTCCTCGATGCTCCCCACGAAAAAATCAACGCCAAGGATCCGGCGAACAGGCGCGGGCGCGGCGGGAGACTGCGATTGCGGCGACGCGAACGTGGGCATGCGCGGCACTGTGCGACCCGCCGCGCGCTCGTAAACGCCGAAAACCGCGCCCCGCCACTAAGCGCTAATCGTCCAGCAACCCGAGCTGGGCCGGGTCCACGCGGGCGGCGAGCAGCTTGCGCAAGAAAATCTCCCGGTGCTCCACGCAACGCCCCAGCCGCAGCACGGCCTCTCGGTGCTCCTCGGTCCCATACCCCTTGTGCTGAGCGAATCCATAACCGGGATGGAGCACGTCGAGCTCGGTCATCATCCGGTCCCGCCGCACCTTCGCGATGATCGAGGCCATCGCGATGCACAACGAACGGGCGTCCCCCTGGACCACGCCGTGGTGCGGATAGGGGAAGTTTTTGAGCGCCAGCCCGTCGATGAGTATCCGCGCCTGCGACGGCGGCCGAAACGCCGCGATCTCCTCCGGCGAGGAAAACAGATCGGGTTCGCGCGGCGGCGGCGCGAACGCCGTGGGCGGATAAATGCCCTCAAGGGCGCGGCGCATCGCCAGCTTGGTGGCGCCGAGGATGTTCTCGGTTTCGATCTCCGTTACCGTCGCCGTGCCGAACTGCGCATGAATGTGCCCCTCCGCCGCCAGCGCT
>CBIHRE010000138.1:0-10533 GCA_966212385.1 uncultured Akkermansia sp.
GATGCCCGAGCCGTGGCTGGGGGTGAGGAAGAGGTAGCGGTTGCTGTTGGAGCCGAGGAGGTCGCTGCTGAAGTCGAAGATGCGCTGCCAGTTGCCGCCGCCATCCCAGTAGACCCAGGCGGCGAAGCTGAACGAGGAGGCAGGCGCCACGCCGTCGGGCAACTGGACGTAGTTGCTGGCTCCGTCGAGCACGAGAGACTGGCCGACGCGGCCGGTGGTGTAGGACGGGGCGAAGGCGGCGAAGCCGTTGTTGCCGAAGCCGGAGGTATCGCGCGTGTGGTTCTCGAAGGAGAGCTGCGTCATGCCGCGCGTGCCGGCGGAGGGAACGGCCTGGACGTGCCCGATGGGGGAAACCTTGTCGCGGTAGACGGCTCCGGTGGCGGTGACGGCGCCGGTGGAGTCGGTGAGTTGGCGAACTTCCTCGACCGCGCTGTAGATGGAGTAGCGCTCGATGAACGGAGCGGCGTCCATCATGTCGATGAAGCTCTGGATCACCGCGGCGTTTTGGGCCTGGGTGGGATCGGCGCAGGTGGTCCAGTTGGCGCCGTTGTTGAACTCGGTGACCCAGATGGGGCGCCCTGTGGCGTCATAGATCGCCTTGAGCCAGCTGTAGAGGGAGCTGGCGGTATGGCCGCACTGATACATGTGGATGGCGACGTAGTCGACGCGCAGGTCGGCGGCGTCGGCTTTGCCCACGAAGTCGTAGAGCCAGGAGCGACCGGCGTCGGTAGGGGCGGGCGAACCGACGCGGAGGCCGTTGGCGAGGAGCTCGGGCCAGACGGCGATGGCGGTGTTCACGTCGCCGTTGTTGAGGCTGGTGTAGGCGTCTTCGACGGAGTTGTTGGGCTCGTTGAAGCCGAGGAGGTGGTTGGACTCGGGTTTGTTGGTCGGGTAGGCGGGCCACCAGCGTTGTTGGCGGATCGGCACGAACTCGTAGTCGAGGGTGGACTGGATGGTGTTGCCGTCGTTGTTCCAGTTGTAGAACCAACCGGCGTTGAAAGTGGTGGGCGAGGTGTCGCAGACGCCTTTTTTCGAGACCCAGCGCCAAGGGAAGACGCGGACGAACTGGATCGCGTTGTCGAGTTCTGCAGGGAGCAAGGAGACCTCGAGGTCGCCGTCCTGAGCGACGTAGTTTTTGCTCGGTCCGGTGCCGTTCGCCTGGGTGGAGACGGTGGCGGTGTAGCCGCGCTTCAGCTTGAAGGAGCTGATGGTCTTGTTGAGCGAGCCGAGGGAGGCCGCGGTGTTGTAATAGGTGTATTGGCTGAACGTCGCGGTGTTGCCGGTGAAGGCGGGGCCGCTCCATGCTTGGAGCGGTTGAAAGGACGGCGCGTGGGGAAGCACGAGGGTGCCTTGCGCATATTGGACCACGCGGCAGTTGGAGCCCGACACGGCGCCGGCTCCGTTGATGCGGAGCTGGGAAAGGTAGGTGGACGCGACGACCGAGGGCTTGACGTTGACGAAGAGGATCGCGGCGTCGGTCGAGGTGAGATTGACGGTGCTGCCCGTGAGGGGAGCGGTCCCGGTGAGGCGGAGCTCGCACTTGCCGCCGAGCGTGACGGTGGCGGCGGAGAGCGAGGGGTAAGTTTGCACGCCTTCGGTGAAGGACTGTGCGAGCGCAAGGCAGGGCAGGACGACGAGACCCAGCAAAAACAGGCCGAGGGCGGAGAAACGGGGGAAGGAGCGAGACAAACTCATGCGGGGGAATCTTGTATATGCGAGCAGATGGCGCTTGGCGCGTGGCGGCGTTGCTTAGCGTAGATCTGCGCAGCGGGAGGGCACGGGACCTATCAGGGGATGCTGACTTGCAGGCGGAAAAAATGGCGGGGGCGGTCGGTATCCAGCGGCACGTGAAGCTTTACCCAGCCGCTGGCGGATGGGTCGGCCTGCGCGACGAGGGGCGAGCTGAAGTCCGCGTCCTCGTGGTTGTTCCAGAGAGGATCCCAGTGAAGGAGGTCCTCGCTTTCCCAGACGCTGTAAGCGGCGTCGATGGCTTGCGCCGAGCGTCGAAAGCCGAATTCGGCCAGATCGGGGGCACCGAGGGCGAAGCTGGTGAAGGATGCGCCGGCGGACGAGCCCGCGGAGCTGCCCGAGGCGTATTCGAGCGCGTTGGGAACGCCGTTCCGGTCGGGATCGGCGGCGGGCGCGGAGTCGGGGTCGGCGACGCCGCCGGGGAAACGGGACGTCGACCAGGCATCGTAACTAAGAAACGGATACGCGCGCGCGGCGGTGGACGCGATCTCGATAAAGCAGATCTTGTTGCGGTAGGCGCCGGGGCCGTTGGTCAGGGTGAGGCGGCCGTCGGAGACCAGGATGCGGGCGCTATGGTCGATGAAACGGCGGCCGGAGCCCTGGGCGTTGCCCTGCGCGAGGGTCGCACCCTCGGCGAGGACGTGGTAGTAGCTGTCGGTGTAGTCGGGATCGCCGCAGACGAGCCGCACGTCGTAGGAGCCGTTGGGGACGGCGATCTCCCAGGTGTGAGTCTCGGTGGGCGGATTATTGAACTGCATCTGGTTGAGCGTGTCGTAACGCTCGTCGGCCGAGTTGGCGCTGTTGCGGTCGCGGGTCAGACCGGTGTTTGCGCCCTCGATCCATCCGTAGGTGTATCCGTTTCCCCGGCTGCCATAGGCGGCGCCGGTGTCGGGCAGGTAGCCCGGGTAGCCGGCGGAGGTGGTGGCCTGGAAATTGATTTTAACCGCGAAAGGCGTGGCGAACTCGGTGGAGGCGGCGGCGCGAGCGGCGGTGGCGGGAGCGCCCAGCCATGCGAAGGTATCCAGGTCGTCGGACGATTTCACCGAGGCCGGCAGCGGAGCGCGCGCGATGAGCTGGCGTTCGGGCTGGCCGGCGGGCTTTACCCAAAGGTCGTAGCGGCGCTCCATCAGGTCGACGAGCAGGCGGACGCGGTGGCTTGCGCCGGAGCAGTAGGCGAGCTCGGCGAGACCGGGGGCGGAGAGCGGCGAGACGCGGCCGTCGGAGCCGAAGCGGATCGCCGCGGTGAGCGCCGAGGCGTCGGAAACGCCGCCCCCGGCGAAACCGACGATCGCCTCGGCGGACGCGGGCCCGGGAGTAAAGTTGACGACGGCCTCGAAGCGGCGGCCTGTGGCGGGCACGGCGAGGTGCTGCCAATCGCCGGTGGATACGGACAGGAACGCCGGGTGGAAGGGGGCGAGCGCGATTTCGCGACCGGCATGACCGAAGGTGACGAAGCGGTCGGCCTCGACGGCGGTGATGGCGCCGGCGGAGAGCTGGAGGACGAAGGCGCAGCTTTGGTCGAAGGTGACGTCGTTGGCGCCGTCGCCGTCGAGATCGATGCCTGTTCCGACGCCGCCGGCGGAGCTGCGACCGACATAGGTGTCGCCGCGCACGCGGCCGAGCACCGATGAGAAGTTTGCGCCGTCGCGGACGAAGCTCGTGCGCACAGCCTCGGCGGAGGGATCGGCGGCTTTGCGCGGGTAGACGAAGGTGGCGACGGTGGCGCCGGCGTTGGTGACGCGGAGCGGACGCTGGTCGCCATAGGCGGAGCGGCGGAGGGCGGCGGAGGCGTCGATGGACGGGGAGGCGCCGAGGGCGATGAAGGTTTGCTGGTCGGGCTCGGCTTGGGAGGCGTCGGCGGGGAATACGCGCATCTCGTCGACGGCTAGGCCGGCGCCGTCCGCGCTTTCGAGGCGGACGGTGTTGGCGGAACCGGCGAGGAGCGAGACGGGCACGTGGACCTGGTGCCAATACATCGGGAAACTCAGCACGCCGCCGCCGTAGGTGTTGGCGTTGCCGGTGTGGACGAAGGTGAGCGCGCGGGCGACTCCGTTGACGCGGAGCGTGAGCGTGCGCGAGGCGGCGGTGGCCTGCGGCAGGGTGTAGCGGAAACCGATGGTGGCAGAGCCGCCGTCGCCGCCGGGGACACCGGTCCACTCGAGGGCGCCGGAAGTGGCGGGGACGGTGACGTAGCCCGAGCCGGTGAAGCCGGGGTTGGCGGTGGCGGTGGCGGCGCCGCCGGAGAGCGTGGCGGACTCGGCCTGGAGGATAAGGCGGGTGGCGGACTGCTTCGGATAGGCGGTGGAGGCGATGTTCGTGCCGACGCGGGCGTCGAGGACGTGTTTGCCGTCGAACTCCATGAGGGGCCAGACGATGCCAAAATTTTCGGTGCCGGCGGTGCGGGCGGTGTCGACGAGGACGCCGTCGGGCGTGATGACGAGATTGAGCGCGAAGCTCGGACCGGTCTGGCCGGCCTTGGGCGTGAGCGCGAGCGTGCCCCGCACGAGCAGCGGGTGGACGAAGCTCGGGGTGAAGACGCCGGCGTAGCGGTCGGGCAGCTCGGAGAGCAGTTTCCACGCGCCGTTTTCGAGGAAGGTCGGGGCGAAGCTGATCGCCTGGCTCCAGTTGGCGGCGGTCCAGCCGTCGGCGGGGCCGAGACGGGATTCCCAGTCGGGCCGGCTGAAGCGGACGATGCCGAGCGTGAAGCTGTTCACGCCGGCCTGGAGGTCGTTGGCGCTCTGGCTGGAGCCGCGGGTGCAGAGTTGCACCTGCATGCCGCCGGCGTTGGCGAAGGAGGTGGCGAACTGGGAGTCGAGGTTGAAGGCGAAGCCGCCGATCTCGGCGGGCACCGGTTGCTCGGGGATGGCGGTGAGACGGGTGGCGAAGGCCTCCGCGCTGTGAATCTCGGTGTAGCCGTTGTAGTTGGTGAGCGCGCTCCAGTCGTAGTAGACGTTTTTGTGCGAGGGCGGGAGGAGGCTCTTGGTGACGGAGAACCAGCCCTGCTCCTGCTGGAAGCGCCAGGCGCTCTTGAAGGCGAGGCGGGCGGCGCGACGGAACTGGCCGGCGAGGCGTTTGTCTCCGGCGGCCCAGGTGAGTTCGGCCATCTGTTCGTAGGTGTTGCCGTAGACGACGTCGTTCCAGATGTGGTTGCCGGTGCGGCCGGAGGCGGGGGCGTCGCCGTTGCCCGACATGGTGAGGAGGGAGCTGCGGGCGGCGAACGAGATCGTATTGAAGATATCGTTACGCGAGGGGCCGTCGTAGCCGTTGACGATCAGGTCGAGCAGGTTGCCGGTGGCGCCGCCATGGTAGGCGAAGTTTTGCCGGCTGTTCGTATCATCGTCGTGATACATCAAGTAATACGGATCGAGGAAGAACTGGTCGCGGTCGCGGGAGTAGCGGGCCCGCTGTTCGTTGTTCCAATACCACTCGATGAAGCTGACGCCCTGGTAGCTGCCGGAGCCGGTGCCGGCGGAGCGGGGCACGAGGCCGTCCTGCACGCGGAGCCACTCGCCCTTCATGGCGTAGGTGCGCCAGTTCTGGCCGACGCCGTTGTTCATGTAGGAGACCCGCGAGGTAGATAGGCGCGATTCCCAGCGGGCGATGCGGGCGGAGCTCAGGATGGCGGGGTATTGCGCGGAGATCCGTTTGAAGAGGCGCAGGGCCTTCATCATCGGGGCGCCGAAGAACTCGCCGTGGTTGTCGTTGGCCTTGGCGGAGCCATCGAGGCCGGCGATGTCGGCGGTGGCGTGGTCGAGGGCGCGCGCGCCGGACTCCAGCAGGGAGACGGCGCGGCCCTCGGAGGCGGCGGTGGCCACGGCGAAGGCGAAGTAGGGCGTGGCGTATTGGTGCTCGCGGAGGTTGAAGGGGTCGATGATCGAGCCGTTTTGGACGTCGCCGCCGTCCTGCACATCGCCGGGGGTGGCGTTGTTCCAATATTGAAGGGGAGCGAGCGCGGTGATGATGGGCTCGATCTTGTCGAGCGGGTCGGTGCGCGGGGTGTCGAGGGGCGTCCAAGGGCGGGCGCTCAGATGCCACTTGAGCTCGGGCAGGCCGGAGGGCTGTCCGCTGGGCGTGGTCTGGGACCAGGCGACGGGCGCGAGCAGGCCGACAAGCAAGGGGAGCAGAGGGCGGACGGAGCGGAGCGGCCGAGGACGTGGTCGGGTCATGACAGGGAGACGAGGCGGGAGGCATTCCCGCGGGGCAGGATAGAGACGGCGCTTGCGAAGGGACGGTCTCAAGGGTCGCAAAGGTTTAGCGTCGAACCTGGGTAGCGCGCACCCGGACGGGCGGGCACGAAAAAGGCGCCGGGAACGGATTCCCGGCGCCTTGTTTGAACGGACTCGGTCGACCTACGGACGCGGCTTATTCCGGCAAGGTGAGCCCGTAGGGCTTGTCGGAGAGGTAGACGCGGTAGGACTTGATGCGGCCGGGGCGGGAGTTGTCGCCGGAGCGGGCGAGGTAGCGGATGCCGCCGATATTGGTGGTTTCGCCGAGGTCGATGACTACGCGGTGCGGGTAGGGCGTGGTCTTGTTGTTGCCGTAGGCGGTGTGCCAGTGGGTGTTGGGCTGGCCGTCGAGCATGTTGTCGGCGTAGCCGGCCTCGGCGCTCACCTCTTCGCTGTCGACCCAGAGGATCTTCCAGCCGGCCTTGGAAAGGACCTTGCCGGAGGCGTCGATGGCGTCGAGCTCGCTGATCGTGGCATGGGTGTTGCCGCCGTGGGCGTCGAGCGCCTCGAAGGCGAGGTAGCGGCCGGACGCGGAGTGGTCGAACTTGGCGGTCTGCCACTCGGGCTCGGGGCGGAGTTGCCCGGAGTGCGCGGCGCTGACGCCTGCGGAGCTGAATTCGCCCTTGGCGCGGGCGGGGCGAGCGAAGTCCAGCTCGGGACGGAGGACGTCGAGGATGGGCTTGGCGAGACCGGCGAGCTCGGGCTTGGCGGGGCCGATCATGTCGAGGACGACGACCTCGTCGCGACCGGCGCGGAGCCAGGGGCCGGGGATATACATGGTCTGCTGCGGGCCGATGTTCCAGAAGCGGCCGAGGCAGTGGCCGTTCACCCAGACGAGGCCTTTGCCGAGATTGCGGACGTCGAGGAAGGTGTCGCCGGCTTCTTTGATCTCGAAGGAGCCGCGCCAGAAGCTGGGGCCGGCGGCCTTGGCCTTGGCGACGTTGGCGAAGCGGAGGGCGGAGAGGTCGGCGGCGTCGAGCTCGAAGGGATGGATTTTCCAATCGCGGACCTCGACGGCGGCCGCGGAGCCCTCGGCGTCGAACCGGACGGGGCCCTGGATGCCTTTGCGGTCGTAGACCTCCTTGCCGAAGTTCACGCGGCCCATGGACTCGACGACGATCTCGAGACGGGTGTCGGACGTGCGGGCGGGGATGGGGAGCTCGTAGCGGCGGGAGCGGCGGTCGAAGACGCCGGCGGCCTTGCCGTCGAGGAAGACCCAGCCGAAGTCGTGCACGGCTTTGGCGGAAAGCATGCCGGCGGGGCCGGCGGGAAGCGTGGTCGAGTAGACGGTGATGCCGCGGCTCTGGTCGTAGGCCTCGATGTGGCGGGCGGTGGCGTCGGCGACGGGCTTGGTGAGGTTGGCGAGGACCGGGGCGGTCTCGGTGAGCGCGAAGGCCGGGACGGTGATCACCGGATTCGCGGCGGGAGCGGGCGGGATGGATTCGCCGGGCTGTAGGTGTTTGGCAAATACGTCGCGGATGGCCTCGAACTTCGGGGTCACCCAGCCGGCCTCGCTGATCGGGGCGTCGTAGTCGTAGCTGGAGGTGTCGGGGAGGAAGGGGCGGTCGGAGCCGGGCCAGAAGCCGAAGGTGGTGCCGCCGTGGGCCATGTAGATGCTGAAGGAGTGGCGATGTTTCAGCATGTAATCGAGGTCGGCGGCGATGGGCGCGGGCGAACCGGTGGCGTGCTTGCGGCCCCAGACGTCGAACCAGGCGGGGTAATACTCGCCGTTCATGAGCGGGCCGGTCTTCTGGAACTTGCGCAGCGTCTCGAAGGACTTGGCGGCGGCGCCCTGGCCGAAGTTGACGACTTGGAAGATGTCGTCGCGATAGCCGTTGGCGATGGCGCCGGCGGGGTTGCAGGCGAAGAGCGGGACGTCGAAGCCGCCCGCGACGAGGGCGTCGCGGAGCGCGCCCATGTAGACGGGGTCGTCGCCGTAGGAGCCGTATTCGTTTTCGACCTGCACCATGAGGAGCGGGCCGCCGTGGGTGACCTGTTGCGGGCCGAGGACGCGGCCGACTTCCTTGAGGTAGCGTTTGGCCGGTTCGAGGAAAAGCGGGTCGGTGGTGCGCAGGCCGATCTTGTCGTGCTTCACGAGCCACCAGGGCAGGCCGCCCATTTCCCACTCGGCGCAGGAGTAGGGGCCGGGGCGGAGGATGACCCAGAGTCCCTCGGCCTGGGCGAGGCGGCAGAACTCGGCGACGTCGGCCTGGCCAGACCAGTCGAACTTGCCCTCCTCCCATTCGTGGAAGTTCCAGAAGAGATAGACGCAAACCGTGTTAAGACCCATGGCCTTGCACATCTGGAGGCGGTGTTTCCAATATTCGCGCGGCACGCGGGGGAAGTGGATCTCGCCGCAGCGGATGACGAAAGGTTGGCCGTCGAGGAGGAAGTCCTCGTCGCCGATGGTGAAGGTGTGCTTGGGCATGGAGGCGGAAGCGGCGGGAGCGGGGGCGGTTTCGGCGAAAGCCGGGGAGGCGAGGCCGAGGGCGGAGCCGAAGAGGCCGAGCATCAGGCTGGTTCGCAGGCGGGGGCTGAGCAGGGGCATGGTGGTGTGGGTTGTGTGGTGAAAACGGGTGCGACGGGGGGAGCCGGGATCAGGGGCGACCGCGGCCGCCGGAGAGAGGTTCCCCGATGTCGCCGGGTTGGAAGGCGGGCTGCATGGGGTCCATGGGGAGGATGTTGCCCGCGGCGTCGAAATTCATGCGGACGAGGACGGTTTCGCGTTTGTAGCCGCCGCCGCCAGGGATGGCGTGGCGGTGATAGGCGACATACCAGCGATCGGTGCCGGGGATGTTGAGAACGGCGTGGTGCGCGGTGCCCTTGGCGGAACCGTTTTGGCGGAGGACGATGAAGTTTTCCTTGGGCGAAACGACAGGGCCGGTGGGTTTGTCGGCGACGCCCCAGCCGACGCGGTAGTCGGGACTGCGGGCGTCATCGATCGACCACATGAAGTAGTAGCGGCCGGCGCGTTTGAAGACGACGATGCCTTCGCGGAATTCGCGGAGCGAAAACTCCACCGGCTGGCCGGAGAAGGAGATCATGTCGCGGTTGAGGCGCCAGACCGTCGGGGTGCCGTTGCCGAAGTAGAGGTAGGCCTGGCCGTCGTCGTCGATGAAGGCGCAGGGGTCGATGCTGAAGGTCTTGATCTTCGCGTCCTCGACGAGCGGCCGGCCGAGCGCGTCACGGAAGGGCCCGACGGGCGTGTCGCCGACGGCGACGCCGATGTTGTGCTCGCCGCAGAAGTAGAAGTAGTAGCGGCCGTCGCGCTCGATGCAGTCGGGCGCCCAGGCTTTGTTTTTCGCCCAGGAAACGTCGCCGCGGGCGAGGTCGAGGATGACGCCTTCTTTCTTCCACGAGATCAGGTCGGGCGAGGACCAGACGGCGAACTCGGTGGTGTTCCAAAAGGGGCGGTCGGAGGTCGGGTAGATGTAATAGCGGTCGCCGAAGGCCCGGATGGAGGGATCGGCGGTGTAACCGGCGAGGGCGGGCGCGGGCGCGCCGGCGAGAGCGACGGACTGGCGGCGGAGGTCTTCGGTCAAGGTGGCGGGGACGGCGAGAACCGAGCCGTGACGCTGGCCGGAGGCGGCGGCCAGGCTCGGGGTGAGGTCGGTCCAGGTCTGGCCGTCGCGGGTCTCGCGGACGCGGTTGCGGGTCTTGCCTTGGGCGTCGAAGAAGAGGCGGAGTCCGTCGCCCAACGCCAGCGGAGCGGGGGCCGCGGGGCGCTCGCCGGAGACGAGCGGCTCGGCTTTCTCCATGTAGGGGCCGAGCAGGTGCGCGGCCTCGGCGACGCGCAGGGCGCCGGAGCGGCCGCCTTCGCCGGGTTCGGGGGTGGTGAAGAAAAGTTGGTAACGGCCGTTCGAATACACGATCGACGGATCGGAGGCGTCGAGAGCGGTATCGAGGAGAGGGCGCGGCGGGGTGAAGCGCTTGAAGTCGCGGGTGAGCGAATAGTAGATGCGGGAGCGATCGCGGGTCTCGCCCTCGGCGCGGACGACGCCGGACCAGACGAGGGCGTATTCGCGGGTGTCGGGCACGCGGTAGAGCTCGGGCGCGAGGCAGCCTTTGGCGCCGGGGATGTCGGCCATCAGGGGCAGGATGCGCTGCTCGGACCAGGTCACGAGGTCGCGAGAGGTGGCGTAACCGACGCCGAGGTCGTCCTTCCCGCTCGTCCAGACGAGACGGAAGAGGCCGTCGTCGTCGCGCAGGAGTTGCGGATCGCGAAGCAGTCCCGAACCGACGGAGGGTTTCAAAAACACCCGGTCGAGATCCGTCCAGTCGAGGCCGTCGGGACTGATGGCGAGGTGGAGGCCGTCTCCCTCGCCGCGGAACGACGTGAACAGGTAGGCCGAGGCGGACGGCGCGAGGGCGGTCTTCTCGACCGGCCGCGAAGCGCAGGAGACGAGCAAGGAGGCGACGAGGAAGGGGAGCTGTTTCGACAGGTGTTTGAGGCGCATGGGGAACACTGTGATGACGGCCGGCAGCGGGCGTCCGGAAGGGGCTTATCCGCAACCGGCGGGGACGCCGGAGACAACCCCGCATGGCCCGGCCCGGACTG
>CBIHRE010000139.1:0-10504 GCA_966212385.1 uncultured Akkermansia sp.
TGCGCGCGCGCGCGGCGCGGGGCTGACACCGCGGATCTTAGGTGGACGGGCGCGTCTCTGCGCCCGTTTCGTTGCCCCTCGAGCCACGGGCGGAGGGACCCGCCCGTCCACCTTGGATGCCGATCACCGGCCTGCGGCTCAGGCCTGCGGGGGCGCGCCGTGGTGGGCGCGGTAGCTCGCGTAGGCGGCCGCGTCCGCCAGCATGCCGTCGAGCGCGGCGGCGAGCGGCGCCGTTCGCCAAACGCCGGAGAGCACCACCTTGTCGCTGATCTCGCTCGTGAGCACGAAGGCCGGACGCTGGCTCAATCGGTGCGCGAAAAATTCCGCGGTGGAGGCTTCGACGCGGGCGCGCACCGCGCCCGATTTCGCCGCGGCTTTCAGCTTGGCCGCGGGTATGCCGCCCCCGGCCGCGACCGCCACGCGGACCGCGGTTTCCAGCGCGTGGATTCCCTGGCCCTCGCGCATCGCGGCTTCGGCGAGGGCGATGCGCACACGGTCATCGCCCTCGGGCAGAAAATCGCGCGCGGCCTCGGCGACGAGATTGGGCGTGAGGTAGGCGGCCCGGTCTTCCTGCACCCAGCCCGAGTTCAGCACGTAAGGGGAGCCCACCACCGTGCCGCTGCGCTTGTAGAACCAATCGCACTGCGCGCGCGTGGCGGGGAAGTCCTCGGGGCGCATCAACGCGACGCGCCAGTCGAAGGCGACGCGGCCGGCGTAGCGCGTCTTCAGCTCCTTCCACGCGGGCTCGGCCCAGTGGCACCACGAGGAGTAGATCTCGACGTAGTAGGTGATCGAGACGGCGGGGCGGGGGGCGGCGCTGGCTTTGGGCATGGGGGCAATCTGCGCGCGGTCAGACCACGGTCAACGGGCGCGACGGGGAAAGCCGCGCCCGACCTCGTTCGGACTTACTTGGCGAGCAGCTCGCCGAGCTTGAGCGAGAGCGCGTCGCCGCGGAGATCCTTGGCCACGATCTTGCCGTCACGGTCGAGGAGGAAGGTCGCGGGGATGCCGCGGATGTTGTAGGCTTGGGCGAGTTTGCTCTCCCATCCCTTGCCGTCGAAAATCTGCGGCCAGGCCATCTGCTTCTCCTTGGTGAACGCGGCGAGTTTGTCGCCGTCTTGGTCGAGGCTGACGCCGATGATCTCGAAGCCTTTGTCGTGATACTTGTCGTAGGCTTCCTTCACGTGCGGCAACTCGCCGACGCAGGGGCCGCACCAGGTGGCCCAGAAGTCGACGAGGACGATTTTGCCGCGATAGGCGGCGAGGTCCACCGTGCTGCCGTCGGTGGCGGTCTCCTTGAACGCGGGGAAAGTTTTTCCGACCGCGGTCTCGGCCGCCGCGACGGCGTCTTTCTCGATTCGCGAGATCATGTCCGGGATCTTCCCCGCGACGGTCGTGCCGGGGAAGTCGGCCGCGATCGTTTTCAAGATGGGGACGCCCGCCTCGGGTTTTTCGAAGACCTGGATGTAGAGCATCGCCTTCATCATGCGGATCATCGCGGCGGCCTCGGTTTTTTCGGCCGCGTATTTGGCGGAAAGCGCGTCGAACTCCTTCAATTCGCCGGCGAGGGCGGCCTCGGTGGCCTCGCCTTTTTGCAGGCGCGCGCGGATGCGGCCGACGAGCTCATCGAGGTCTTTCTTGATCGCGTCGTCCATGGAGGGCGCGACGGTGGCGGCGGGTTTGGCGGGCGCGGCGTCTTGGGCCGACAGAGGAGAGGCGAGGCAGATCGCGGACAGGGCCGCGGCGCAGGCGAGGAATCGGGTCTTCATGATGGAAAGCACCCGAGGCTGCGGACCTTTTTGCGTAAATACACGCACCAAAGCGTCGCGGGATCTTGTTCTTTCGCCGCCACCGCTTCGTTTCCGCGCGGGCGCTCCGGCGCGGGGCGGTGAGACCTTGCGGGACTTTTCCCGGACATGGCGAAGGTGGTCGAAAAAGCGGACGGCGGGCGGGCACAAAACCCGTTGTCGAGGGTTTCCACTCTTTCATGCCGCAACGCATTCCGATCCCGGCGCTGTTCCTGGTGCTCGTCTCGTCGGGCCTGGCTGTTTCGACGCCCCCGACGGACCCTTCTCGCGGTTCGGAAAAGCTCTACGAGCACTTTTGCTCCGCTTGCCACGGGGTGGACATGCGCGGCGGCAAGGCCGCGAGCCTGCTCGACGAGCGCTGGCGTTTCGGCGACACGGACGATGACATCCTGCGCTCGATCCGCGATGGAGCGCCCAGCGCCGGCATGCCGGCTTTCGGCGCCGCGATGAACGACGCCGAGCTGCGCTCGCTCGTCGTCTACCTACGGGAGACGGCGCGCAGGACGCGGGAACCGATCCCGAAGACGGCCGAGCCCCTGCCCGCGGAGGCGCGCTGCGGCGAGTTGCATGCCTGGCGTGCGGAGTTGGTCGTCGAGGCTTTCGACGTCCCGTGGGGCATGGATTTTTTGCCCGACGGCCGACTGCTCGTCACCGACCGCGTCGGCACGCTGAACATCGTCGATGTGCGGCGAAAGTGCGTGGTGCCGGAACCGGTGCGCGGCACGCCGCGGGCCTGGGTGCGCGACGAGGGCGGATTGATGGCCGTCGCGGTGCATCCCGATTACGCGACGCAGGGCTGGATCTATCTCAGCTTGAGCGATCCGGGCGAGGGCGACACGGGCAACACGAAGATCGTGCGCGGGCGGATCCGCGACGGCGCCTGGGTCGACGAGCAAACGATTTTCGCCGCGCCCCGTGAAAGCTACACCGACCGCGGCATGAATTTCGGGAGCCGGCTGGCGTTCTCCGGACCTTATCTGTTTTTCACTTTCGGCGAGCGTGGCGAGGTGGGCCAGGCGCAGGATCTCGCCAGGCCGAACGGGAAGGTGCACCGCGTTTTTCACGACGGCCGGGTGCCGCCCGACAACCCTTTCGTCCACACGCCCGGGGCCGTGCCCTCGATCTGGAGTTTCGGGCATCGAAACCCGCAAGGGCTGGCCTTCGACGCGTCGACCGGCGAGCTCTGGGAGAGCGAGCATGGCCCGCGCGGCGGCGACGAGCTCAACCTCGTCTTGCCCGGCCGCAACTACGGGTGGCCGCTCGTCACGCATGGCATGAACTACGACGGCACGCCCGTCTCCGCTCGCACCGACGCGCCCGGGCTGGAGCCTCCCGCCTGGCACTGGACGCCTTCCATCGCGGTCAGTCCGCTGCATTTTTACCGGGGAGACGCTTTCCCCCGGTGGAAAAACCAGCTCTTCGTCGGCTCGCTCGCCCAGCAGAAATTGTTTCGCATGTCCGTCGAGGGCGGCCGGGTGACGCACGTCGAGCTCGTATTCGAAAAACTGGGACGGATTCGCGACATCAAGACCGGCCCCGACGGGCTCCTCTACCTGGCCTTGGAGATCCCGGGTCCCCAACCGGGCCGGATCATCCGCCTGCGGCCGGCCGAGGCTCCCGAGGTCGCGAGAAGCTGATCGAGAAAAAGTCGCGACGCCCAGGCGGGCTCAGGCGCTGAAACGCCCGCCAAGCCCCAGGGCCGCGAGAGCCTGACGCAGGCAGTCAAGCAGCACGGCGGGCGCGTGCTCGTTTTGCTCGGCGTGGTTTTCGACCGCGTTGGAGGCGCCCTTGATCGCCAGGAAGCGGAGGCCCGGAGCGTCGGGAATGAGCCGGCAGAGCGCGTAAAACTGGCCGACCTCCATGTCGACGAGGTCGACCCGCCCGGAAAGCCGCTCGAAATCCGTTCTCAAGGCCGGCAGGCGATGGCGGTAGTCTCCGGCGCGCCGGGCGGGCGAGAACCCGTAATAAAAATCCGACGACACGATGGAGGCCGACCGCCCGGCGAAAGGCTCCGGCCACTCCGGGGCAAGCGGTTTGCCACCGACTTCGCGATCCAGCCCGGTGCCGGCGAGGTGCGCTTCGGTTATCGGATAACCCACGCCGAGCGGCAGGGGGCGCGCGGCGAGACGGCCGGCCGTGCCGACAAGCAGGAGACGGGAAATTCGTCCCGTTCCCAGGATCTCGTGGAGGATCGGCTCCAGCGCCCCGGTGCCGATGGGCGCCAGGACGACGCTGAGGCGAGGCAAGGTCCAGGTGGTGTAGCCTCGGAAATCGGGCGCCTCCGCCGCCTGCGCCGGAAAGCCGAGCGCCAGAAGCGCGGCGACGAAGGTGCGCTTGTCCTCGCCGCAGCACAGGATCGTGTCCGCACGGATCTGGTCGGGGACGATGCGCGCGTTGGGGCTGGCTTCGTGAGATGGTTGGTTCATGCGGATCGGGGGCGTCCGCTTTTTTGGCGGTCCGGGCGCCAAAGCCGAGCCTTTCCCCCGCACGAAGTTTGTCTCAATGGGGCTGCGTCCGCGCCGGGCTGGCTTCGACGGCCTGGCCGACCGGGGCCTCGGGACCGGCCGCGGGCAGGCGCACCCAGAAGCGGCTGCCGTGGGTGCCGTCGGATTCCACGCCGACCTGCCCGCCCATGCGCTCCGCCGCTTTTCGCACGATGGCGAGGCCGATGCCGGTGCCGGCGTAGCCGCCGCCTTGGTGGGCGCGCTCGAACATGCCCCAGATGCGCTTTTGGAGGCGCGGGGGCACGCCGATGCCGTTGTCCTCGAACCATAGTCGCACCGCGCCGGGCTCCGTGTCCGCGCGGATGCGAAGCTTGGGCGCGACGCCGGGCGCCACGAACTTCAACGCGTTGCCGACCAGATTCGAGACCACCTGCATCAGGAGCGGTTCGTGCCCGACGACGTCGGGCAGGGGATGCTCGATCGAGATGTCCGCCCGGCCGTCGCGGAAATCCACGTGCTGCCGGACGCAGTCGGTGACCAGGCGATCGAGGGAAATGCGCTGGGGGCGGATATCCTCGCGCGAGACTTTGCTGTAGGTGAGCACGTCCAGGGTGAGACGGTCCATGCGCGAACTCGCCGCGAATATCCGTCGCAGGTAGTCCTTGCCCTCGTCGTCGAGGCGATCGGCGTAGTCTTCCAGAAGCGCCTGCGCGTAACCCTGCATCGCGCGCAGCGGGGCGCGCAGGTCGTGGGAGATGCTGTAGGAAAACTCCTCCATCTGCTCGACCGCCTTGCGCAGGGAGGTGGTGCGCTCGTCGACGAGGCGTTCGAGTTCGCGACGCCGCTCCGCGAGCGTCTCGCGCGTCCTCACCATGTCGGTGATCTCGGTGTTGGAGCCGATCCACATCGAGATTTCGCCGCCCATGCCTCGCATGGGATTGGCCTGGGTAAGATGCCAGCGATACTCGCCGTCCCGACGACGGAAGCGGTGTTCGATCTGGAAATGCTCGCCCGTGGCGACGCAGTGTTTCCAGCGCCGGAGGGTCTCGGGACGATCGTCGGGGTGGACGATCTCGGCCCAGCCCCAATCGCCGAGCTGTTCCAGCGGGAGACCGGCAAACTCGGACCATTGCCGGTTGAGGTAATCGACGCTTCCGTCGGGGCGCGCGGTGAAGATTTTCTGGGGGATCGATTCCGCCATGAAGCGCAGCCGTCGCTCGCTTTCCTGAAGACCGCGGATGGCGCGCCCGCGCTCGAGCGATTCCCAGCAGCGCGCCACGACCATCTCGATGAGGTAGATCTCCTCCGGGCTCCAGCGGCGGGGCCGGGTCTGGTGGACGGCCATCGCGGCGGTGAATTTTCCCGCCTTGTGCAAGGGCACGCAGATGACGGCGCGGATGTCGGTCGCGCGGTAGGCGGGAAGATCCGCCGGGCCGATGCGCGGGTCGTGATCGGCGTCGACGACGATGAAGGGCTGGCTGGCCCGCATCAGCCGCGCGCACTCCGCGCCAAAGGCGGCCACCGGCCAGCGTCCCACGATGCTCGGCACGCCGCGGGGGTGGTCGCCCGTGATGACGAAAACCGACTCGTCCTCCACTTCGGCGTAGGCGCATCGGTCCACGCCCAGGTGCTCGCCGAGCATGCGCGCGGTGGTGCGCAGGATTTCCTCGGGCTCGACCAGCGCCTGCGTGGCGGCGCCGAGTTCCACGAGGAAGCGGAGGGCGTCCTCCTTGCGCTTGTCCTCGGTGATGTCCTGGGCGGTGCCGATGAAGCGATACGCGCGACCGGCCGGGCCGGACTCGAAATAGGCGCGGCCGGTCGCGCGCACCCAGCGTTCCACGCGGTCCCGCGGACGGAAGATGCGATACTCGACATCGCAGAGGCCGTCGCCGCCCGGGCGCAACGCGGCGGAAACCATGTTTCGCACGCGGTCGCGATCCTCCGGATGGAGGAGGGAGGCGAAGAGCTCGAAGTCGACGGAGCCCTCGGAGGGCATGCCGAAGATCCGCCGGCAGCGGGCGTCCCAGATGAGCCGGCCGGAGGGCGGGTAATAATCCCAGGTGCCGAGCTCGCCCGCGTCGACCGCGAGGCGATGGCGTTCCTCGCTGACCTGCAAATCCTCCTCGGCCCGCTTCCGCTCGGTGATGTCGAGCATGACCACGACGACTCCGCGCTCATCGTCGCACTCCTGCGGTTCGTAGCTCACCGCGTAGCAGCGGCCGGAGCTCCCGCTGTGTTCGAGGTAGAGCTCGTGGCTCGCGGGCGTGCCGGCGAGCGCCCCTTCGAGCAGGGGCCGGATTTTTTGCCAGGCTGCGCCCGCGACCTCGGCCGCGCTCCGTCCGGCCACCTGGTCCTCCGGCAACGAAAAGGCCCGCGCGTAGGCCTCGTTGGCGAAGGCGTAGGCGCCGTTTTTTCGGATGATGGCGAGGCCCACGGCCCCTCCGCCGGCCACGGCGGCGAGGAGGCGTTCGCGTTGCCGCAGGGCGGCTTCGGCGCGGCGCTTGGCGGTGACGTCGTGGAAAACCAGCACGACCCCGGTGACGCCGCCGTCTTCCGAGCGGATGGGGGCGGCGCTGTCCTCGATGGGCACCTCGCCGCCGTTTCGCGACACGAGCACGGTGTGGTTCGCCAGGGCGACGATTTTTCCGGTGCGCAGGACGACGTCGACCGGGTTGCCCACGGGTTGGTGGGTGTCCTCGTTGAGCAGCGGGGCGATGTCGTGGAGGCACACGCCGCGGGCGTCCTCCAAGGTCCAGCCGGTGAGCTGCTCGGCGACCGGATTGAGAAAATCCACCCGACCTTCGCCGTCGGTGCAGATCACCGCGTCTCCGATGCTGGCGAGCGTGACGCGCAGGCGCTCCCGTTGCCGGTCGAGGTCGCGCTCCCGCGACTGGGCGCGGGTGACGGCGTTGGCCAGGGCGAACACGATCAGGCCCATCGCGGCGCTCGCGCCGAGTCCGGCCAGGGCGATCCAGACCGCGAGGCCGCCGGCGGAGCGCGCCTCGAAGACGGGCGTGGATCGATAGACCACCGTCCAATCCCGGTCCGCGATGCGAAGCGTCGTCGTGCGGGTGAAGCGGGGCCGCCCGTCGGCGTCGACGGGCGAACGGTGGAGCAGGTGTTCGGACGCGGGTTCCGTTCCGTCGTATATCTCGAAGCTCACGCCGGGCCGCGGGTCGCCGAGCACGCCGGCCAGCAGGTCGCCGGCGCGGAAGGGGCTGTAGACGAAGCCGATCAGGGCGGCGCGCCGTTCCTCGATCGTGGCGGGCGTCCGTCCGCCGCGGTAGGCGGGGAGGTAGATCAAAAAGCCGGCCTGCTTCTCCGGATCGATCTCCTGCACCAACACGACCCGCCGGGTGGCGGTCGGCCGGCCCTCGTCGCGCGCCCGCTCCATCGCGGAGCGGCGGACGGGCTCGCTGAACATGTCGTAGCCGATCGCGTGCTGGTTGCGACGATCGAGCGGCTCGAGAAACACGATGGGAAAGTATTCCTCGCGCCGGCCGGGCGGGGTGATGTCGAAGTCCGGGGCCGTCTCGCGGCGGAGTTTGGCGAGGAGTGCGTCGTGTTCTTCGATGGGCACGCGTCTGGCGAAGCCGATGCCTTGGACGCCGGGGTAGTTGGCGGGGAGGTCGATGCGCTCGGCGAAGGCGCGAAAGGCCGCCGGGGAAATATCCTCGTCCGCGGCGACCAGGCCGGCGCCGGCCCGCAGCATGCCGACGTAGAGATCGAGGCGGGCGGCGATGGCGCTCTGCGTGCGATTCACTCCGCTATCGAAGCGCGCGCGATCGCGGGTTTGCGCTCCGTTCCATGCCGACCAGGTCAGCGCCCCGCTGAGCAGGATGCTCAACCCCACGGCGACGCCGGACCATATCCACGCCTGGCGCGAGGGCGCCTGCTTTGGAAATGCCTGGGGTTTCGGGGCGGAGGACATCGATCGAAGGGGCTCGCTCGGTCCCCTCGATTGACGGTCCCTGGCGGCGTTTCGCCAAATCATTACAGGCCGGGAAACTCCCGAGGCTGCCCCCCGGAAAGTCGCGATGCGCGTATCGCGATTGTTGGGACGCGGTCTCGGCTTGGAGGGCCGCGCTCCGTCGCGGCCATTCCCCCCGACGCGGACCGGACGGAGCCGGTCCCTCCAGCGATCCGGCCGCCCGAAGCACGAGCTTACCAAAGTGGAATTAGTATCCTGTCCGTTCCGTGTTTATCCGTGCGATCCGCGGATCGGGCGGAGGCGTGCAAAGCTCCGTTCGCAAACCACGGGCGGGGGGACCCGCCCGGCCACCCACAGGTCAAGGCGTCGGCGATCGGTGTTACGCGGGATCCCGGTTCAGCCGCCGGCCGGCTCTTGCACGAGCAGGGGCTCGCGGAGCTGGCCGAGCTCGGCATGGGCCGCGAGGCGCGCGATCATCGTCGCGCTCAACACGTGGCCTGCGCTCAGGAAAACGATGCCTGAGCTGGACACGATGTCCGAGACGGCCACCTGGCCCGGGCGCAAGGCGGCGGCGGGGACGGCGTGGACGGGCAGCCCGGCGGAGAGGGATTGCACGAGGTAGTCGGGGAAGCACTCGAAGCAGCGCTTCAAGAGGTCCGGATCGTAGGCGCCGAGGCGCTGGCGCAGGGCGTCGTGGGCGGCTTGTTTGGCGACGCCGTCGGCCTCCAGCTCGAGGCGGTCGTGCAGGATGCGAAGGATGCGCGAGCCGAGAGGCAGATCCGCCCCGGAGGTTCCGTCTCCGGGATTGCCGCCGCCGTCGTGCCGCTGGTGCTGGTAGAGCACGGCGCGGGCGACGTTTTGGAGGCGGGGGACTTTGACGAGAAGATCGTGGCCGACCCGGGGAACGCGGCGCAGGACGGAGCGTTCCTCGTCGGTGAGTTCCGCGCCGGAGCTCGCCTTGCGAATCAGGTAGGGAGGCAGGATGGCGAAGCCGAGGCCGGAGAGTTGGGCGGCGATCTCGACCTCCCATGCGTCGGCGACGCCGAGGTAGGCGCAAAAGACGCGGGCCGAATCGCGGAGGCGCCGGCCTTGCCCGAGTGCCTCCGGGGCGACGGCGCCGAGGACCTCGGCCATGAGATGCACGGCGCCTCCGAGCGTCTCCTCGAGGAGCTGGCGTTCGCGGAGGCGGAAGTCGTGACACTGGAGACCGCTTTGAATGGCCTCCTGGAGGATCTCGTGCGGGCAGGGTTTGTTGAGGAAACGAAAGATCTGGCCCCGGTTGACGGCGTCGACCGCCGTCTGCTGGTCGGCGTTGCCGGTGAGCATGACGCGGACGGTGTCGGGCGCGAGGGTGCGGACGCGTTCGAGGAGCTCGATGCCGTCCATGAGCGGCATGCGCATGTCGGCCACGACGACGGCGTAGGGACCCTTGGTCCGGATGAGCTCGAGCGCTTCGGCCCCGCCGGGAGCGGTGTCGAAGTCGAAGATCCGGCGGAAGGTGCGCTGGAAGGCCGAGAGGAGGTTGAGGTCGTCGTCGACCAGGAGGACGCGGGCGGAGGGCGGGGGCATGCGGATCAAGGCGGGGCGATGCGTTCGAGGGCGGGAGACCGGACGAGAAACGGCGGGCGGGTGGTGACGTCGGGGACCGGGGCGACGACGGCGGCGGGCCGGGGGTAGGGGCGGGCGACGAGCGGCAGGCGGATGCGGAAGGTGGTGCCCTTGCCCTCCTCGGTGTCGAAGCCGACCTCGCCGTTGTGCTGCTGGGTGATGATCTGCCGGACGATGGCGAGGCCCTGGCCGGTGCCGCGACCGACGACCTTGGTGGTGAAGAAGGGCTCGAAGACGCGCTCGCGGATGGCGGCGGGGATGCCGGTGCCGGTGTCGGCGACCTCGATCACGGCGACGTCGCCGTCGAGCCGGGTGCGCACGGTGATGAGGCCGCGTTTGGCGTCGCCGCGCTTGACGGCGTCCTCGATGGCGTGCGCGGCGTTGATGACGAGATTGAGGACGGCCTGGCCGAAGGCGTCGACGACGCAGGGGACGGGCGGCAGGTCGGGCGAGAGCTCGGTGACGAGGTCGGCGGCGTATTTCCACTCGTGGCGCGAGACGGAGATGACGTTTTCGATGGTGCGATTGAGGTCGGCGGGCGTGCGTTCCGGGGAGCCGGGATGGGAAAATTCCTTGAGCGAACGGACGATGCGGGCGATGCGGCCGAGACCTTCGAGGCTTTGATCGCAGGTGCGGGGGATCTCGCCGAGGAGATACGCGAGCTCGTCCGCGGGCGGCGGCGTGGCGTCGGAGCCGGGGAGCGCGGCGGAGAC
>CBIHRE010000140.1:0-10458 GCA_966212385.1 uncultured Akkermansia sp.
GCCGTTCCATTTGACCCAGGCGGAGAAGGTCTTCGCGTTGCCGACGGAGAAGGGGAGGGTGACGTGCTGGCCCGCGCCGCCGAGGGAGAGGACTTTGCCGCGGGTGGCGTCGTCGATGATGGAGGCGCCGCCGGCGAGGGTGGCGGCGTATTGGCCGGTCTGCTCGCGGCCGTCGACGTCGAAGGTGTAGCGCGTGCTCCAGTCGCCGCGCACGACGGGCCAGCCGTCGGGGCCCCAGACGAGTTCGCGGATGCCGAGCGTGGGGGCGCCGTTCGCGAGGCCGTCGTAGTAGTGGTGGCTGAACCAAAAGCGGCCGTTTTCCTGGAAAACGCCGGCGTGGCCGGGACCGAGATGGCGGCCGGTGCTTTCGAGGAGCATGGTGCCGCCGGCGCTGACGAGGTTGACGCCGTTTTTGTCGAGGTAGGGGCCGGTGACGTTGGTGGAACGGCCGACTCGTATGTTGTAGGTGCTCGTCGTGCCGGAGCAGCAGCCGCCGTGGTTGACGAAGAGGTAATAGTAGCCGCCGCGTTTGTAGAGATGGGCGGCCTCGGTGGTGTTGCTGAAGAAGACCGGGCCGTTGTTGGCGATGCGCGTGGTGGTGTTGTTGAGGCGCTTGCCGGTGAGGGGGTTAATTTCGACGATGACGATGCCGTTCGAGTAGGAGCCGAAGACGAGCCAGACGCGGCCGTCGGTGTCTACGAAAACGCTCGGGTCGATGCAGTTGTATTGGGTGTAATCGGTGTCGGCGGTCGCCTCGGTGTTGGCGTCGGATTGCACGACCTTGCCCTGGTCGGTCCAGACGGGGCTTTGGAGGGACGGCGTGGTGACGAGGCCGATGGCGGAGTCGATGGTGCCCCAATTGGAGACGGAGTAGTAGAGGTGATACTTGCCGTTGAAGTAGGCGATGTCGGGCGCCCAGAACTGGCCGGTGAAAGAGGGGACCGCCGTCGTGGTCCAGGCAGGCGGCGTGGTGAAGACGCGGCTGGCGGTCCAGTTGCGCAGATCCGTGGAGGACAGGATGCGGATGCCGTCGCCGGTGCCGAAGGTGTAGTAGCGGTTGCCGTCCTTGATGAGGGTCGAGGGATCGTGGATGCCGTAGTCGCCGGAGAGCGGCAACTGGGCGGCGAGACGGGCACCGCAGCAAGCGAGGATCATGCCGACGGCGAGGCGCAGGGCGGACGGGAGGAGCGAAAACAGGAAAGGCCGGTGCATCGGAGGGCGGGACGAGCGGCGAGGTAAGGCCGTCGCGGTAAAGGTGCCGCGATCGCTCGGCGAGACAAGGGCCGCAGCCGGACCGGGCGGGGCTTTGGATGCGCTTTGCGCCTGTCTCTTTGGCGGCGGCGCCTGCGGAGCCAAAAAATGGGAGGAGCGCGCGTGGCGCGCTCAGGACTGTGGCAGACGCGGCGTGCGTCGCAGCAAGGCGACGAGTTGGTCGGCACGGAGGGGCTTGGCGAGGTAGTCGTCCATGCCGGCTTCGAGGTAGATCTGGCGATTCTCGGTGAGCGCGTGACCGGTCACCGCGACGATGCGCGGTTGACGGGAGACGGGAAACTCCGCGCGGATGCGCCGGGTGGTTTCGACGCCGCCCATGCCGGCCATTTCCAAGTCGGTGAGGAGCAAGTCGAAAGGACGGGCGCGGAGCGCGTCGAGAACCTCGCGGCCGTCGCGGGCGAAGGCGGGGGCGTAGCCGAGGCGCTGGAGCAGGAGGCCGGCGACGCGGAGATTCACGGGGTTATCGTCGGCGACGAGGATGGAGAGCGGATGGGCGGATCCAAGGGCGGCGTCGAGGACGGGCGCGGCCGAGGTCTCGGCGGAAGACGCGGAGGCGGGGGCGGGGCGGACCGCGAATGTGAATCGGAAGGTGGAGCCGTGGCCGAGCGTGCTTTCGACCCAGATGTGTCCGCCGTGGAGCTCGGCGAGGCGTTTGCTGATGGCGAGGCCGAGCCCGGTGCCGCCGTAGTGGCGCGAGGTGGAGGAGTCGGCCTGGGCGTAGTCTTGGAAGAGTTTTTCGATCTTTTCCGGCGCGATACCGATACCGGTGTCGATGACGGCGAAGGCGAGCACGGGGGCCTCGTCGGAAGAGGACGGGGCGACGCCGGCCTCGATGGTGACGCCGCCGCGGGCGGTGAACTTGATCGCGTTGGCCACGAGGTTGACGAGGATCTGCTGGAGGCGGACGGAGTCGCCGACGACGCGGGCGGGCAGGGCCGGGGCGAGGTCGACGCGCAGATCCAGCTCCTTCGCGCGGGCGGAGCCGCGGAGGCAGTCGACGGCGCGGCGGACGACCTCGGCGGGCGAGAAGGGCGCCGGGTCGAGCTCGAGGCGGCCGCTCTCGATTTTGGAGAGATCGAGGATGTCGTTGACGAGGGTGAGGAGGATCTCGCCGGAGGAGCGGATGGTGTCGGCGCACTCGCGCGCGGAGCCGTCGAGCTTCTCGTCGGCGAGCAGGGTGGTCATGCCGATGATGGCATTGAGCGGGGTGCGGATTTCGTGGCTCATGGCCGCGAGGAAGCGGCTTTTCGCCTGGGTGGCGCGTTCGGCGGTGGCGCGGGCCTCCTCGAGTTCGCGACGGGTTTTTTCGAGGGCGTCGATGGTCTCCGCCTGGCGGTGGACGAGGCGGCGGAGCTCGAGGGCGTTGACGAGGTGTCGGGCGAGCGTGCGCAGCGCCACGAGCTGTTGCGGTGGCAGTTCGCGGACGCGTTTGTCGGCCACGCAAAGGCTGCCGATGGCGGCGCCGTCATGAGTGACGAGCGGCATTCCGGCGTAGAAGCGCAGGCCGTCGGCACATGCGACGTTCGGGTAGTTGGCGAGTCGCGGATCGCTGGATGCGTCGGGGATCACCAAGGGTTCGCCGCCGGGCTGGCAGATCGTGTGGGCGCAGAACGAGAGGTCGCGCGAAGTCTCGGGCGCGTCGATGCCGACGCGGGCCTTGAACCACTGGCGGGCCTCGTCGACGAGGGTGATCGCCGCGATCGGGGCGGAGCAGATGGCGGCGGCGAGGGCGAGCAGGTCCTCGTATTCCTGCTCCGGAGGCGTGTCGAGAATCGCGCACTCGCGAAGGATCTGAAGCCGTTGGGTCTCGTTGGCGGGAATGGGATAAGGCGTGGGCACTGCGCGGAAAAAAGTGCGAAGGGAGCGCTTCATGTCCAGCCGGAGGGCACGGGGAGCTGAGCCCCCACCGCGGCGGCTGAATGGCGTCGGGCCGCGCCCGGCCTCAGGGCGGGGGCGTCGCGGCGTTCGGCTGATTTTCCGCGGGCACGGACTCGACCCGGAGTTCGAGGTCGAGATTGCGTTGCGAGTCGAAGACGGCGTTGACGTTGAGCGAAAGCGGCGGGTCGCCGGGGCCGGTGGGCAGGGTCACTTCGCCGGGGCGCCCGGGCTGGAGATCGGTGTGGCCGGCGGTGAGCAGGCGGACGCCGGACGTTTGTTCGAGGGCGCCGGCGATCTGCTCCAGTTCGTCGCGCACCCAGACCTCGCCGTGCTGGAGCGTGTTGGCCGCCTCGGTGGAGAGGGTTTGCAGGCCGAGCGTCTGGACGAGTTCCTCGGGGACGGCGAAGAAACGGCTCGCGACGCCGACGCCGCCGTCGCCGAGGGAGTCGGTCTCGACGAAAGCGAAAAGGCGCGTGCCGTCGGGCAGGCGGTAGCCGCCGGTGACGACGCCTTCGCCGGGGGCGAGGTTCGCGCGCAGGGTCGTGCTCGCCATGTCGATCTCGAGCGGGCGGCGCAGGCGTTCGAGTTCGCGGGTGGCTTGCGCGAGCGTCTGCCGGGTGTCCTCGATCGAGCCTTTGGCGGAGGCGAGCTCCTCGCGGAGTTTTCGCACCTCCGCGCGCAGGCGGGCCAGCTCCGCGTCGTCGCGAACGATGGGGCGCGGGGGAACCGGAGCGGCCGCGTCCGCGACGTCTGCGCGGGGCGACTTGCTCGCAAAGGGAGTTTCCCTGGGCCGATGCCGGTCCGCGAACCAGAGTCCCGCGGCGAGGATCGACACGGCGGCGGCGACAGGGAGAAAAACAGGAGAGACGGACGTGGAGCGCACGACGAGGACGCCGGGCACCATGAGACCGGCGCGGGCTTTGGCAAATCGCCGCCGCGGAGACGGCGCAGAAAAACCGCTTGGCCCCCGGGCCGCGCCCGGGGGAGGCTGCGGAGATGCCCGTTCCGCATTTCGACCTGCTCAAGACCGACACCGACACCGCCGCGCGCCGCGGCCGGCTGCGCACCCGCCACGGGGTGGTGGAGACGCCGATCTTCATGCCCGTCGGCACGCAAGGCACGGTCAAGGGCGTATCGCCCGTTCAACTACGCGAGCTGGGCGCGCAGATCATCCTCGGCAACACCTACCACCTGAACCTCCGCCCCACGAGCGAGCTGGTGCGCGAGCTCGGCGGGCTGCACAGGTTCATGGGCTGGGACGGCCCCATCCTCACCGACAGCGGCGGCTTCCAGGTCTTCTCGCTCGCGAAGCTGCGCAAGATGCACGACGACGGCGTGGAGTTTCAGAGCCACCTCGACGGCAAAAAGCTCTTCCTCGGGCCGAAGGAAGTCATGACGATCCAGGCCAACCTCGGCAGCGACATCGCGATGGTGATCGACGAGTGCCCGCCCTGGCCCTGCGAACGCGACGCCACGGCGGAAGCCTGCGCCCGCTCCCTGCGTTGGGCGAAACGCTGCAAGGAGATCGCCACGGACAACGGCTTCCTCGGCGCGGGCCATCACGTTTTCGCCATCGTGCAGGGCTCGACTTACGACGACCTCCGGCGCGAGGCGGCCGAACAGCTGGCCGAGCTGGATTTCCCCGGCTACGCGGTCGGCGGCGTGAGCGTGGGCGAGCCCGAGCCGGAGATGTTGAAGCAGGTCGGCGCGACCACGCCCTTCATGCCTGCGGACAAGCCCCGCTACACGATGGGCCTCGGCACCCCGCCGCAGATCCTGAAGATGATCGCGCTGGGCGTGGACATGTTCGACTGCGTGCTGCCGACGCGCGTGGCGCGCAACGGCCTGGTCTTCACGCCCGACGGCCCGCTCAACCTGCGCAACGAGCGCTACCGGACCGACCCGGGGCCGATCCATCCCGAGGTGAAGAACTACGCGAGCAACTTTTCCCGCGCCTACCTCCGCCACCTCATGGTCGCGGGCGAAATCCTCGGCTGCACGCTGCTCACCATCCACAATCTGGCTTTCTACCTCGATCTCGTCGCGCAGGCCCGCGCCCACATCGAGGCCGGCGACTATGGCGCGTGGCACCGGGTTTGGGTGGCCCGCTACGAGGCCGGCGCCGCGGCGCGGTAAAATCCCGGGCCGGCTCCCGGGAACGCGCCTGAAACGCAACCCGTTATCGGTTGCCAAAGCGGCCGGAGCTTGTCGGCCGCCCCGGCGTCGTCTTCATCGGCACAACTTCCCGAGCTTCATTCTTCTATGCGTATCCTCGTCACCGGCGGCGCCGGCTTCCTTGGTTCCCACTTGTGCGACCGCCTTTTGAAGGACGGGCACGACGTCATCTGCCTCGACAACTTCTTCACGGGGCGAAAGGCGAACATCGCCCACCTGCACGGCCGACCGGACTTCGAGCTGGTGCGCCACGACGTGATCGATCCCTTCAAATTCGAGGTCGACCAGATCTACAACCTCGCCTGCCCGGCCTCGCCGCCGCACTACCAGTATAACGCGATCAAGACGGTGAAGACTTCCGTCATGGGCGCGATCAACTGCCTCGGCCTGGCCAAGCGCACCAAGGCTCGCGTCTTCCAGGCCAGCACGTCCGAGGTGTATGGCGACCCCGCGGTGCATCCGCAGCCCGAGAGCTACTGGGGCAACGTGAACCCGATCGGCATCCGCTCCTGCTACGACGAGGGCAAGCGCGTGGCCGAGACGCTCTTCATGGATTACCACCGCCAGAACCAGGTGGATATCCGCATCGTCCGCATTTTTAACACCTACGGACCCCGCATGCACCCGAACGACGGCCGCGTCGTCTCGAACTTCATCGTGCAGGCCTTGAAAGGCGAAGATATCACCATCTACGGCGACGGCACGCAGACGCGTTCCTTCTGCTACGTCGACGACCTCATCGAGGGCTTCATCCGTCTGATGAACCAGAACGCCGTCACGGGCCCGATCAACATCGGCAACCCCGGCGAGTTCACCATGCTCCAGCTCGCCGAGCTCACTCTGAAGCTTACCGGCAGCAAATCGAAGATCGTCCATCGCCCGCTGCCCGGCGACGACCCCAAGCAGCGCCGCCCCGACATCACCCTCGCCAAGAAACACCTGGGCAATTGGGAGCCCGCCGTCCCGCTTGAGGCCCTCCTCAAGCGGACCATCGCCTACTTCAAGACCCAGGTTTGAAGAGCTTCCGCGAGGCGCCACGCCGTTCAAAACATACCGAGGAGCCGGCTGAAATAAGCGGCCGGCTCCTCGTGTTTTAAGCCATTCCGGATTGGAGGGCTGCGCTCCGTCGCAGCCTTTTCGTCCCCATGGGCCGGATGGGGCCGTGCAGACCGGACGGAGCCGGTCCCTCCGACAAAGCGGATCGCGCCCAAATCGAAGGTTTAAATATCTCCGATTTTTCGTAATAAAGACGCCGGGTCGGGTGTAGTCTCATTGGCATCCCCTGTGCCCCTGTTCCGCCCGCCCCGCTCATGAACCCCGCCTCCACCGACTCCTCCCAGTCGATCGTCATTCGCGCCCAGCGCGAACACGAGGCGGCCCTTCGGCGTTATGCGACGCGGCTCCTGCGCGACGAGGCGCGAGCCCACGACGTCGTGCAGGAGGCTTTGCTCGCCCTCGGTCGTCAGCCCGAGGGCGAGCGCAAGGCGCTTCGCTCCCGCCTCGCATCCTGGCTGTTCACCGTTTGCCGCCGAAAGGCGCTCAACGTCCTGCGCGACGAACGCCGTCTCGGTCCGCTAGAGGACGCCCCGGCCGCGCTTTCCCCCGAGGCCAGCCCCGCCAGCGCGATGGCGCGTAGCGAGGATCGCGGGCAGCTGCTCGCGCTTGTTTCCCGCCTGCCGGAGAGGCAGCGCGAGGTGCTGCGCCTGCGCTACCACGAGGGCCTTTCGTATCAGGAAATCAGCGACAAGACCGGATGCTCCGTGAATCACGTGGGCGTCATCCTGCACTCCGCGCTCCAGTCCCTGCGGCGGGAGTGGACCCACTCCTTCGCCCCCTCCAGCCCCCCGCCGTCGTGAACCCCGCCGATCCCCGTCTCACCGCCTACGCCGACGGCGTGTTGTCGCCGCAGGATTCCCTCCGTTTCGAACGCGAGCTCGCCGAGGATCCCGCGGCGCTCGCGGAACTGGATGACATCCGGGCCTTGCAGCAGGGACTGCGCGAGGCCTTCGCGGGCGGACCGGCCGTCGCATGGGGACGGCTTCCCATGCGGGTGGCCCCGCGCGTGCGCCGCTTCCGTTTTCGCAATCTCGTCGTGCCCTTGCTGGCCGCGATCTGCCTGGGCCTGGTCGCGGGCGCCTACACGGTTTCGGAGATCGGCATGGCGCGCGAAAAGGCCCGACGCTCCATCGATGCCGCCAACCTCCGGCAGATCGGGCTGGCGTGCCGGGTATTCGCCAGCGCCCACGATCAACGTTTGCCGGTGGCGCCCAACGTGTGGGACTTCGCCCGGCAGCTGGCCATCGGCGGCGGGCTCACCGACAGCAGCGTGTGGCTTACCGAGGCGGAGAGCGCGGTTCCGGCGAATTGGAACGGCGGCGCCGTGCTGGCCGCCGACGGGCGCCGCCTTTCGCCCGCTTTTGCGAACATCCGTCCGAGCTTCGCGGTTCTTTTGTCGGGGCTGCCGGCGGATGCCTCGGGAAAGACGCCTATCGCCTGGACCCGCGGTTTGCGCGCGGACGGCACCTGGGCGTCCGACAGCCCTTACGCCGGCGACGGCGGATATGTGGTTTTCCTGGATGGCAGCCTCGTTTTTTACCGGCGCCTCAACGGTCTGCCGCGTTTCGACGGCAAGGGCACGACCGGCAACATAGCGGAGGCTCTGCCGGCTGGCGCACTCATTGGCGAGGCGCCTTCGGCCAGCGCCGCCAATTGAGTCCGATCTTCAGGCGGGGCCGAAACGCCCTGCGATGGCGGCGTGGAGGCGCTGCCATTCGGCGGGAAAGAGGTCGTCCTTGCGGCCCGGCGCGATTTGCCGGTGGTCGGTCATCCACTCGAGGCTCCAGCCCAGCCGGCTCCAGCGCGGCTCAAGCCACTCCAGCGCCGAGGCGAGCTGGGCTTTGGTCAGCGGGCTCGCGCGGGTGTCGCCCGCGAAGGAGAGCCCGAGGAGGAAAGCGTTGCAGTGGGGGCGTCCTTGGAAAGCGGACACGCCGGCGTGCCAGGCCACCCGGTCGTCGGCCACGAGCCGGGCCCGCGTCCCGTCCGGCGCGACGAGGACATGGTAGCTCACGCGGCTGGCCGGCGATTGCATGAAGGCGATCGTTTCCCCGAACGGCAGGACGCTGTGATGGAAGCAGACACCCCGGCGCTCATGGAGATCCGGGGAGAAGTGTGGCGACGGAGCTTCGAACTCGGCAAAGGGCATGCGAGGGGGAGTCGGCCTGCTTCAGAGCGCACGCCACGCAGACCCGAACATCGAGACCATGAGCCCCATGCGGAGCGCGCCCTCGATGGTGAGGATGACCAAGACCCAGCGGAGCGTGCAGTTGCTGCGCAAGGTAAAGCCGACCAGGGTGATCAAAAGAACGCAGGCCGCGTGGATGCGCGTGTCGTCGTCGGCGAGGAGCAGGAGCAGCCAGGCGCCCTCGGCCAGAATGGCGCCCGCCCAGACCGCCGACACGAGTTCGCCGGGGCCTCGGCCGCGGGGGTCCGCCCCGGCCTCGATCTGCCGGATACCCAGGAGTTTTTCGGCCGCCACGAGTTGGACGACCTCGAAGACGAGGAAGAGCGGGGCGATGAACACGGAGAGCGGCGGTTCCGTCATGCCGCGCACAATGGGCGGGCCGGACGGCGGAGAGAATCCAGAACTTGCGCGCGTCCGGCGGGGATTCCCCGGGAGCGGATTCAGGACCTTTATCCCTTTCGTCGCGGGCCGATTGCGGCAACTTTTAGCCGTCTTCATGGATGGCGCGCCGCTTTTCGACGCTCCGCCCGGCGGGACGCCTTTTATGAACCCATCCGAGCGCCTTATTCTGCAAGTGGAGGACAGCGAGGACGACGTCTTCATGATGAAGCGGGTCTTGAAAAAGGCCGGGGTCGAGACGCCGGTGCATGTCGCTTGGAACGGCCAGGAAGCGGTGGACTATCTGGAGGCGGCTCTCGATCCCGCGCGGTCGGATCGGCATCCTCTGCCTTTTCTCATCCTTCTGGATCTGAAGCTGCCGTATCGCGACGGCTTTGAAGTGCTCGAATGGATACGGACGCAGCCGAGGCTGGCGGATGTCATGGTGGTGATGCTGACCGGCTCGGGCGAGGCGCGCGATCGGCAACGGGCCTTGGCGCTCGGGGCGCGCGCGTATCTCGTGAAACCCGCCGGAGTCGACGACATGAAGCGACTGCTCGCCTCGCTCGAGGCCCCCATCCCCGCCGGCGGGGCCTCCGGTCCGGGCTGACGATTCGTCCGGCGATTTTCCATGCACGCCCTTCGTCCACTGTTTTCCCCCTCGGGCGTGCATACCGCGACGTTCGTGGAGGAAGAGGGAGCGATGGCCGAGGCAGAGGAGCAGGAGGCGAGGGCGCTCGAATCGGTGGAGTGGGTGCGCTCGATCCTGGAGGGGGCGTCGGATGCGATCTGCGTGACCGACCAAGAGCAAATGGTCATCTATCACAACGAGCGCTTTCTCACGATGTGGCGCATCTCCGGCGAGACTCTGGCGCGGCGGGATCCGGCGGAGATTCACGAGCATGTGCGGCGGCAACTGGCCGAGCCGGAGGCGTTTTTCAGACGCGTGGCCGCGATCCGCGCCTCGGGCGAGCGGGAGACTTTCGACGGGTTCGAGTTTCGCGACGGGCGGGTTTTCGAGCGGCACTCCGCCCTGCAGGTGGTCGCGGGGCGCGTGGTCGGGAGAGTATGGAGTTTTCGCGACATAACGGCGCATCGGCGAACCGAGGCCGCCGTGCGCGATCGCGAGGAACGGCTGCAGGCGATCCTCAGCCAGGCGTCGGTGGGGATCGCGGTGGCCGGGCTGGACGGCCGGTTTCAAGAGGTGAACCGGCGTTTCGAGGAGGTCGTCGGTTACAGCGCGGCGGAGCTGCGCGAGCGCACTTTTCTGGACATCACCTATCCGCCTGATCGTGGTGAGACGCAGGAGGCGTCGCGGAGTCTCGTCAGCGGCGAGGCCGGGGAGCGGGCCTTTGAGAAACGTTTCCTGCGCCCGGACGGCGGCGTGGTGTGGAGCCGGAGCACGCTGACCCTGATCCGGGGCGCCGCGGGCGCGCCGCGGCTTTTTCTGGCGGTGGTGGAGGACATCACGCGGCGCAAGGAGGCGGAGGATGCGATGCGCCGAAACGAGGCGG
>CBIHRE010000141.1:0-10427 GCA_966212385.1 uncultured Akkermansia sp.
GGCCGAGCAGCGCGTGTCGTTGCCGCATCCGCTCCAGTTCGAGAGCTGCCCAGCGGCGTCCTGCTCGAAATAGTAGAGCTTATCCAAAAACATCAGGTGCGCCGGCTCGCCCACGTGGTTGTAGACCACGTCGACGATCACCGCGATGCCTCGCGCATGAAAGGCCCGCACCAGCTCCTGCAATTCGCCGACGCCGGAGGCCGCCTCGGGCCGCGCGGCGTAGGCGCTCGCGGGGGCGAAGTAGTTGGCCGTCATGTAGCCCCAGTGGTATTCCTCGCGGGTCCGGTTATCGAACTCCTGCAAGGGCTGGAGCTCGACGCAGTTCACCCCGAGGCGCCCGAGATAAAAGTCCTCGCTCTCGACCCACTTTTTCAGGCCCGCAAAGCCCCGTCGGTCCTGCTCCCCGGCCTCCACGGGCGCACGGGCCGCAAGATCGCGCACATGCGCCTCGCAGATGACGAGATCGTGCCAGGCAGGCGTTTTGAAACTCCGGTCCGCCGAGACGGATTCGATGCGCGCTCGATCAAGGACGATGCCCGGACCCTCCCGCCCGACCGCCGCCAGCGCGTAGGGATCGAGGATACGCTTTTTGGGATCGAAGACGCCAAAGGGATCGCGCGGTCCGTCGACCTGATACCAGTAATACCAGCCGTGCAGATTGCCCTCCAAGGCGATCTCCCACACCCCGGCCGCGCCATCCGCGTCGGCGCGACGGGACAAACGGTAGCGATGGGGCCGATCCTGCTCGGCCAAGGCCCCGCAAACCGCCAGCTCGACCGACTTCGCCCGCGGCGCGAAAATCCGGAACACCGTGCCGTCCGCCCGCGGATACACGCCCAGCGGCAGATCGCTCGCGAGCTCGTAGAAAAACGCCCCCGGCCGCAGGGGCACCTGCTCGCCCGCGTGCCCCTCGGCCCAGCGCAGGGTCAGGCTCGCCGACAAATCCGCCGGCGCCTCGAGCTCGAAGCCGAACAGATGGCAGCCCGTCCGGTCCGGATCGATCACGCGGTTCAGATTCCCCCCCGGATCGCGCTCCACCGCGGGCGCATCCCACGGCACCGGCATCCACTGGTGCTTGGCGGTCACGAACTTGAAACGCAGACCCCCGGCCAGAACCGGTTCCGCCGGCCCCGACCAAGTCAGCACCGGACGCCCCGCGAGCACGCGCGGACGCATCGCCCACTCGACCAACTCGGCGCCGCGCCAACCGTTGAACTCGCCCGCCACGTGCACCGTCTCCCGCTCCAGATCGAGATCCGGCTGCGTGGCCGGGTCGAACACGAACTCGATCACGCCCTCCTTCGGAAAATGATAGCCGGCGCGCAGCCCGAACCGCGCCGTCGCCTGCCGCTCCAAGCGACGCATGCGGAAGGCGCCCCCGGCGATGACAAACACCGGCACGCTCCGCCCACGCCAGTCATGTCGAAGCTCGATCACCCCGCGGGTGGGCGATTCGAGCGTGGCGGAGACCAGGGCGTTTGCGCGTGAAGCCATTGCGGGCCTTCAGCATTCGCCGCGCCGCACTCCGCACAAGCGCGAAGCCAAACATCCCCGGCCGCCTTGGAGCGGCGCTCGACATTTCAACCCTTTCGCGCAGAGCTTCCCGCCCCTCGTTTTCCCGTCATGTCCCCCTCGCCCGCACCGGAAAAAATCCTCGTCGCCCTATCGGGCGGCGTCGACAGCTCCGTGGCCGCGCTGCTCCTGCGCGATTCGGGGGCGCCGATCGAGGCGGCATACATGAAGAACTGGATCAACGAGGACAACATCCTCGGCGACTGCCCCTGGGAGCAGGACATCGCGGACGCGCGCCGCGTCGCCGATCAGCTCGGCATCCCCTTCCGGGTCGTGAACCTGATGGAGGAATACCGTGAAAAAGTGGTTTCGTATCTCCTCGACGGATACACCCGCGGCCTGACGCCCAACCCGGACGTGATGTGCAACCGCGAGATCAAGTTCGGCGTGCTCCGCCAATGGGCGCTCGATAACGGTTTCTCGGCCGTCGCCACCGGCCACTACGCCCGCCGTATCCCCCTCGCCTCCCGCTCGCCAAGCTCCCCCGCCTCCCCCGCCCCCGTCTTCCCGCCCCGCCCTCCCGAGCTGTGTAACCCAATAGGTGACACAAGCTCGGCGCCGGCCCATTCCGGGGCATACGCGCTGGTCGAGGGGGCGGATCCGAATAAGGACCAGTCCTACTTCCTCGCGATGCTCTCCCAAGAGCAACTGCGCGACGCCCGCTTCCCGATCGGCGACTTGCTCAAGCCCGACTTGCGCGCCCTAGCCCGCAAGGCCGGCCTCGTCACCGCCGACAAAAAAGACAGCCAAGGCATCTGCTTCATCGGCCAGGTGAAGATGGCCGACTTCCTTCGCGCCTACGTGCCTGACGCCCCCGGCCCCATCGTGCGCGCCGACGACGGGCGCGTGCTCGGCGAGCACCGCGGCCTGCACTTTTTCACCCTCGGCCAAAGGAAAGGCATCGGGGTGCCGAGCAACACCGATGGCAAGGCCTACGTCGTCGTCGGAAAACGCGCCGCCGACCGCGCTCTGCTGGTGGCTTTCGACGGCGCCGCGGCTCCCGGACTTTTCACAAGCGAAGCCACGATCCATGGGCTCCGATGGAACACGCCCACGCCGCCAACGACCGCCGACGGCCGGCTAGCCCTTGAGGGCCGCGTGCGCTATCGCGATCCGCGTGTGCCCATGAGCTTGGAGATGACCGGTCCGGACACCGCGCGGGTGGTCTTCGCCGAGCCGCAGCGCGGACTGGCGTCGGGTCAGATTCTCGCGATCCACGACGGCCCGCGCCTCCTCGGCGGCGGAGTGTATCTCTGACCCGCCGAATCGCGGAGCTACGGAACCGCTGGCTAAGGCCGCGAACGGCCCAGGCCGCGCGCGGCTTGTCGCGCCTCTCGAAAAACCGTTGCGGGAGGCGCCCAGCCCGAGCGAGCGCCAAAGCGCAAGCGGAGGAGTCGGGCCCGGACATGTCCCGCATGGTCGCGCGCCGCCGCGCTCGGTGCCTGCGCCTGCCTCTCGGCGCGTTCGAGCCGGGCGAGCCAGCGGGAGGCCTCGATCCGCACCGGATCGCGTCGGTTCGACGCGACGCGCCCGCTGCGCCAGTTCATCCACCAAGCGCGACCGGCCCGGTGCCAAAAAAAGCCCCCGCCCGCCACCAGGACGACGGCGATCGAAATGCCCGCGACACGCGAGAATCCCCAAGGCGAACGCAGCCACTCCCAGACCGACCGCATCGATTCCTCCGCGGTCTTTCGTCCGGACTGGAGCAGATTGCGAAGGCGCTCCTTCGTCTCGCGCATGAGCTCACGCTGCGAGCTCTGGTCGAAATTGACGATGCGCCGATACCAAAAGATCCGCAGTCCGTCGATGCGTGCGCCCCAGCCCTTGTCTTGCTCCAAACTGGACGCACCCGCCCTCGAAGCGGTGGCCGCCGACGGAGTGATCTCGGAGCCCGGCGTGGCGTCGGCGCGCATCCAGGAGCCGAGTCCTTCGTCCCATATCTCCGCCCAGGCATGGGCGTCGGAATTGCGCACGGTGATGCTTCCGCTGGTCGAGTTCCAAGTGCCTCCCTTGAACCCCGTGACCAGCCGGGCCGGCACTCCGGCCGCTCGCGCCAGCATGACCAAGCTGCCGGCGAACAACTCGCAGTGCCCGGGCTTCGAGGAGTCCATCCATCTGATCAAGGGATCTCCCTCTCCCGGATCCAAACGCATGCTCAGGCTGTAGCTGTGTCGCGACTGCAACCACGCTCCCGCGCGACGCGCGAAATCTCCGCCGCCCGCTCCCGCTCCGCCGATCTGCCCCACCCATTTGCCTAGCAGCTCACGGTCTTCCTCCCGGGAAAGCCCCAGATCGAGAAACGTCACCCCTTCGACCGGCGCCTCGCCATCCTCCCAGGTCGCCTCCTCGGGGAGGAACTCTCCGCGCCCTCGCGCATGATAAGGCTTGATGACGTGGTCGTAAGCAAAGCGCCTGTCGCGCAAAATACCGTCGGTGTCCATACCCTCGACGCGGTAGGCCACCATTTTCGCCGGGTCCGTGGGAAGCTGGCAGACCCGGAGGGGATCGCTCTGTTTCAAAACCTGCGGCTCGCCAAACGTGATGCTCCCGTATTCGCCCATCAGCGGCAGGAATTTGCTCACCCCGGGCTGAAAATACACCGTCCACACCGTGTTGTCGCTTCGGGCCCGAACCCTGCCCCGATGCACCGAAGTTTTGTCCCGGTTGCTGAGAAACGTGCGCTTCAACGCGACCGACATGCGGAACCCCTCGCCCGAATACTCGTCGAGGACCACCATGCGCCAATAAGGCTCCGCCGGCACCATCGAGGGATCGCTCACGTCGATCATCACCGCGACCGAAGTATCCTGCTGGATATCGACCACCTCCTGGAAGTTCACCGTATCCGAAAAACCCGTCTGGGTCTTTTTCGCGATCAGGCGGTCGAAGAAAAAGTCGTTGCTGATCTCGAAGCGAGGCAGGGCCACAAACAGGACGGCCGACAAGACGACCACCCCCGCGAAAAGCGCCGCACCCAGGCCCACGACCCGCAGATCGGCCACCTGCCGCACACGTCCGAGAAGTTCTCTCCAGTTGACATTCTCCCAACCGGCGTCGGCGGCGGGTTTGGCGGGGACGGAGCTTTTCTTCGCTTTCGCGCCCTCCAGACGGCCTTCCGAAAGCGTGACCGCCAGAAGCAGCCCCAACGAGGCGGCGGTGAAGAGCAGGATCTGGGCGACGAAGGCGATGGAGACGGTATACACGCCCGTGACAACGACCAGGAAGAGCGCGAGCAGGATCAGCTGCAGATCCTCGCGTCGGCCGCGGGCGGCCACGCAGCGATAGCAAAGCAGCATCATGTCGAGCCGGATCATCGCCGGCAAAGGCTCCCGCGAGCTCCATAGATCGAAGGCGAAAAGCGCCACGATCACCGGGAAGGCCAGCAAATGAAACGCGGCGGGCAAGCCGGCCGAGAGCCGCGGAAACAAGGTGAAAATCGGGACCGTCGCGGTGAGAAACACCAGCGTCAGCAACGCATCCACTTCCAGATAGAATACGGTCCACCCCGAAAGCAGGCCGATGAGGCCGCCGAGCAACCATCGGAGCTGGCGCAGCTCGACGAGACTAAGCTGTGGCCGCGAAAGTTCCATCGAGTGATGCGGCGGCGCCGCGGGCTCCGTGAGGTTCTATGCGCAGCACGCGGCGTGAACCCGCTCCGCGCGGGCCCTCCGCGCCGGCGCGCGCGGGACGTTCCACCGGTCGCAGCAAGGCGAGCCGGTCCAGGAAAAGCTCCACGTCGCGCAAACGACGCACCGTCTGCGGCGGCTCGTCGTCGATCCAGACCGCGCTCAGACGCTCGACCTTGAAAAGATCCTCGGCGAGCGTCGCCGCGAGCCCCAGCGCGAGCTCGAATTGCTCCGGACGGGGCCAAAGCTCCGCGTCGGTTTCCACGTGCAGGATGAAGCCCTCCATGCCTTCGGCGGAAAACTGACGCACCAGTATCTGCCGCAGGCGTGCGCTCGCTTTCCAATGCACGAGGCGCGGCGAATCGCCGGGGACATAGCGCCGCAGCGCAAGCAAGTCGCCCCCGTGACCGGCCCGGTTGACCGCCCCTTGGCTCAGGGTCGCTCGCCAGGCCTCCCCGCCCAGATGGCGCCGATACTCGACGGGGGCGGGCCACACCAAGACCTCTCGCACGAGTTCGGAAGCGACCGATTTCTGGAGAAATCCGAACGGGAAAAGCGAGCCCGCCGCGCGCAGCCCGACCCGGAGTCGGCCGCGTCGCATCGCCTTCACCGGCCACTCGATGCGGGTGCTTGTGAGCGGATCCAGCCGGATCGAAAGATGGCGCCGCTCGACGCTTTCCCCAGCCACGAGGTCGAACCACAGGCCATAGCTCGGCAACACCGCCTTGGTGTTCCGCAACTCGAGCGCCACGGTCTGCGTCTGCCCCGCGCGCCAAGGCCCCGCGGCGTGGAGGCGCCAGGCGACGCCGCGAAAGTTCAACCACGACATCACCCCGCTCAAAATCAGGCAGGAAAGCAGCAGCGAGAGCGTGATGAAGAGGATGTTGTTGCCGTTGTTGTAGGCCGCCGTGCCGATGCCCAGCGAGACCGTCACGAGCAGCACGCCGGTAAGCGTCGGCACGATGCGGTGCCCGCGCGGCGGATAAAGCAGCGCCCAGAGCAAACCGCGCCAACGATAGACCCTCCGACGCCGCGCGGTGGCCCAGGGCCCCTGCCACTCGGTCGCCCCGGGCACCGGAGGCTCCTCCTGCACGGAAGCGGTCGCGACGGAGACCGGCACCGAGGCGAGGGACGGCGCGGACTCGGCGGCGAATCGCGTGGATGTGTCCGTCGCCATGTCGTTTTGTGGAAGGGAAACCTGTGAAGCGGAACGCGGCTCAGGCCGGCGCCGGAATCGCGGCAAGGATGCGTTTCAACGCGGCGGCGATGAGGCGGCGCTCCTCCATGCCATCGGCGGCCGGGCGAACGAGATTGAGGCGATGAGCGAGCACGGGACCCGCAAGCGACTGCACGTCCTCGGGGATCACAAAATCGCGCCCCTCGAGCAACGCGCGCGCCTGGACGGCGTGCTTCAACGCGAGTCCGCCGCGCACCGATACGCCGGCGCGAAACTCCGCCTCGGTGCGCGTGGCGCCCACCAGCCGCAGGATGTAGTCGAGCACCGAATCCTCGATGAACACATGGCCTGCCAGCGACTGCAGTTGCAGGATGTCCGTGCGGGTGACGACCGCCTCGAGCGCGATCGCGTCGTAGCCGCTGCGCGCGCTCCGCAAGATCTCCAACTCGTCCGCAGGCTGTGGATAGCCCATGTGCAGCCGCATCAGAAAGCGGTCCATCTGGCTCTCCGGCAACGGAAAGGTGCCCTCATAATCAACCGGATTCTGCGTCGCGAACACCATGAACGGCGCGCCCACCGCGTGAGCCTGCCCGTCCACCGTCACCTTGCCGCGGTCCATCACCTCTAAAAGCGAGGATTGGGTCTTCGGCGTCGCGCGATTGATCTCGTCCGCGAGCACGATGTTGGCGAAGACCGGCCCCTTTTTGAACACGAACTCCTTCACCGTGTCGTCGTAGATCGCCACGCCGGTGACATCGCTCGGCAGCAGATCGCTGGTGAACTGGATGCGCGAAAAGACGCAATCCATCGAACGGGCCAAGGCGTAGGCCAGCGTCGTTTTGCCGACGCCGGGCAAGTCCTCGATCAGGACATGGCCGCCGGCGACGAGCGCGGTGAGCACGTGATCGACGACGGCGTCCTTGCCCTTGATGCTGCCGCGCATGCAGGCACGGAGCTTTTGCAGGGTTTCGCGCGCGGCCGTCACCTGCGGGGCGGAAAAAAAATCGCTCATGGGGGAGGTTCGAAAAACGATGCGCCGGGCACCCGCTTGCGTCAACGAGCCCGAGGGCTTCGGGCGGAAAAAATCTCCGGCGCTTGGCGGCGGCGGGGATGGCAACCCGTCCAAGAAGGAAAAATCAGGACGCGGCGGGAGGAGTCGGCGCTTTTTCGGGAACGGGCGTCCCGTCGGGCGGCGGCCGAG
Source organism: uncultured Akkermansia sp. (assembly GCA_966212385.1). Taxonomy (GTDB): domain Bacteria; phylum Verrucomicrobiota; class Verrucomicrobiia; order Opitutales; family Opitutaceae; genus IMCC26134_A. The sequence continues at coordinate 7,577 of CBIHRE010000141.1, forward strand.
GCGGATCCGAAGGACCTCGCTCACGGTCGCGTTCACGATCACGGTCCCGATCCCCGCCCTCGGAACGGCGGCGTTGCCGCTCCTCCATGATGGCTTTCATGCGGGCCTTCTGGGCCTCCTTCAGCACATTGAATTTCTCTCGCTGCGCGTCGGTGAGTTCCGCGGTCACGGCGCTGTTCATCGCCTCGATGACCGCGCCGCTCTGCTTCATGCTGTCCTGACGCAGGACGCGCAGTTCGTCGCCCGCCTTCTTGATGATGGGCTCGATCGCCGCGCGCTGCTGCTCGCTTAATTCGAGCTCGGAAGTGAGGCGCCTCATCACGCTCGGGCCGAAGCCCTCGGGGCCGCCGCCGACGCCGGGGGGACGGCCGGAGCCGAAGATCTGTTTCGCCGCAACGCCGCCGACCACCACGCCGCAGGCGAAGATGCCGACGATCAAGAGCGAGATCTTGAGGTTGCGATTCATGAGGACTGGACGGCCACGAGGTAGTCGCCGACCGGATCGAGGTAGGCGTCTGCGGTATTCGCGGCGTCGCTGGAACGGGCCTCGGCGGTGGCCGGCATGGCGCCCCATACCGCGAAAGCGACGGCGCAGGCGCAGGCGAGCCCGAGGGCCCGAGCGGCGAGGCGGTCGAAACCGGCGCCGAAGAGACCGGCGGAAGCGGGCGCGGCGCGCACTCCCGCCCGCGCGACGACACGAGTGGCGAAGCCGGCGGGCGCGAAACTATCCGCCCCGGCGTCCGTGGAGGCGGGCGCGCGACGGGCGGCGGCGACGAGCCGAGTCCAAGCGAGGTGATTACGGTCGTTCATGAGCGCTCCTTTTTGGTGAGTTGTTGGAAGAGTTTTTGCAATTTTCTCCGCGCCCGGAAGGCGCGGACCTTGATGAGAGTGGTGTTCCAGCCGGTGATATCCCGGATTTCGACGAGCGTTTTTTGCTCCAAGTCGAGGAGCTGCAGCACGAGCCGGTCCTGCGGGGCGAGCTGGTCGAGCAACTTGTGCACCAGCTCGTGGGCGGCCAAGGCGTCGGCGGTATCGGCCGAGTCTTCGCGGGTAAGCACCGCGTCGAGCGTCTCCGCCTCGGTCTCCGAGAGATCCGCCCAGCGCAGCTCGGGGCGGCGCTTTTGAGCGCGCAGCGCGTCGATGCACGTGGTCACGGCGATGCGCGAGACCCAGTGCGCCAGCGGCACTTGGCCCTGATACTGGTCGAGTCGGGAAAACATTTTTAGAAAGATCTCCTGCGCGAGGTCCTCTTCGCCGCCACGCCGCGGCAAGCGGGCGCGCACGATGCGAATGACCTGCGGGTAGAGGTGATCCACCAAGTGCCGGGCCGCCTGCTGGTCGCCTGCCCGGATGCGCTCAAGCCAACCCTCGACATCGGGCGGCGATTCATCGTCGGCGTCAGAGGTCGGAGGCATGGTGCGATTGAGGGGAGTGCATGCACAAAATACAAGACGCCGGACCTGCCCTGAAGTTACGGCCAAGCCCCCGGCGGAAGCCGCGCCCGACGCGCGTCTTGACTCGCCCCGTCGACTTCGTTTGAACCCGACTCCTGATGCAAGGCATCGCCCAGGCGCTTCGACTTAGCTAGACGCACGATCCGTGAGACCGCGCGAGCGGTTGATTGTGCGTCACCTTCCCGCCTGCCTCCCTCGCCCGCCCCGGCCGCGCGCCGGTATCGAGCGCGAGTCCCCGTCCGCCGTTTCCTGATTTTCATCACTTTAAATTCCTTTCCGACATGTCCTTTTCGCCCGCCGGCAAATACACGCCCTTCCCTCCCGTCCACCTGCCCGATCGGCAGTGGCCGAACCGCGTCCACGAACGCGCTCCCATCTGGTGCTCCGTCGACCTGCGCGACGGCAACCAGGCCCTCGCCCAGCCCATGAGCGTCGAGGAGAAGCTCGAATACTTCGCGCTTCTGGTCGCCATAGGCTTCAAGCAGATCGAGGTCGGCTTCCCCTCCGCCTCGCAGATCGAATTCGATTTCTGCCGCCGCCTCATCGAGGAAAACCGCGTCCCCGACGACGTCTCCATCCAGATCCTCTGCCAATGCCGCGAGGACTTGATCGTCCGCTCGCTCGAGGCCTTGCGCGGCGCGAAAAACATCATCTTCCACCTCTACAACTCCACCTCGCCCAAGCAGCGCCAATACGTCTTCGGCGCCTCGCGCGATGACATCAAAGGCATCGCCGTGCGCGGCATCCAATGGCTGAAACAGCACATGGGCCCGCTCGTCGCCGAAGGCTCGCGCATCCAGTTGGAATACTCGCCCGAGAGCTTCACCAGCACCGAGCTGGATTTCGCCTTGGAGATTTGCGAGGCCGTGACCGACGTCTGGCAACCGACCGCGGAGAACAAGATCATCCTCAACCTGCCCGCCACCGTCGAATACGCGACGCCCAACGTCCACGCCGACCAGATCGAGTGGATGTGCCGCCACCTGACGCGCCGCGCGCTGACCATCGTGTCCCTGCACACCCACAACGACCGAGGCACCGGCGTGGCCGCCACGGAGCTGGCCTTGCTCGCCGGCGCCGACCGCGTCGAGGGCACGCTCTTTGGCAACGGCGAACGCACGGGCAACCTCGATATCGTGAACGTCGCGTTGAACATGCACACGCACGGCATCGAGACTGGGTTGGATTTCTCCAACCTCACGCACATCCGTGAGGTCTACGAGCGCTGCACGCGCCTCGAAATCCCGCCGCGTCAGCCCTACGCCGGCGACTTGGTCTTCACCGCCTTCAGCGGTTCCCATCAGGACGCGATCAAGAAGTCGTGGCCCTACCAAAAGCCCGGCCGCCCGTGGGACGTCATCTACATCCCGATCGATCCCGCCGACATCGGCCGCACC
>CBIHRE010000142.1:0-10391 GCA_966212385.1 uncultured Akkermansia sp.
ACTCGTCTATCCAGTGGAGGTCCACCTCGGTGCTGCGGCGGTTGATGAAGAGGATGCCGGATTGCTCGCCGCCGGAGCGGGAGGAACGGACATCGCGGCGAGGGCGGAGGCCCTCGCCTGCGCCGGAGGAGCCGCCGATGGCGCTGAGTTCGTAGCTGGCTAGGTCGAGGCGCCAGGCCTTGGTGCGGCCTTGGAGCACGACCTGCGCGCCGTCGTCGGAGAAATCGAGCGATTCGATGGGCAGGGCGTGGGGTTCCACGGGTTTGCCGAGCAGGCGGGAAAGGGCTTCGGCGACGCGGGCATGGTCGAAGGCGGGGGCGCGGGTGCCCTTCTCGGCGTCGACGAGGATGAACTCGGTCCGCTCCCGGCCGGTGTCGACGCGATACCAGAAACGCGTGGCGTCCGGGCCCGTCTCGCCCAGCCAGTGGGGGTCGACGCGGTCGCGGTAGACGCGCGGGGCGGCGTCGAGCGAGGCGAGGGCGAGGAGGGCGAAGGACGCGGGGAACGCGAGGCGGGCGAGACGACGCAGGCCGGGGAGCGGGACGGAGATCATTTTTTGCGGGCGGGGCGGGACTTGGCGGCGGCGGGGCGGGCGGGGCGCGAACGGTTCATGAGCGCCTCGATCTCCTCGGCCTCGATGGGAATGTCGCCCATGAGGTCCACCTGGCCGGTCTCGGTGATGAGGACGTCGTTCTCGAGGCGGACGGCGAAGCCTTCCTCCGGGATGTAGATGGCGGGCTCGACGGTCATGACCCAGCCGGCCTGCATGGGCTCGACGGTGAGGGCGACGTCGTGGACGTCGAGGCCGAGCGGGTGGCCGACGCCGTGCATGAAGTATTTTTTGACCGCAGGGGCCTCGGGCGTCTGGCGCTTTATGTCGGCGGGCTTGAGGAGGCCGAGCTTGAGCAACTCCTCCTCGACGTAGCTTTCGGCTTCTTTTTGCCAGTCTTTCGGCTTTTTGCCGGGGACGAGGCCGGCGCTGCAACGGCGGAGGACGCGGAGGACGGAGTCGTAGACGGCGCGCTGACGCTTGGTGAAACGGCCGTTGACCGGGATGGTGCGGGTCATGTCGGCGTTGTAGTTCGCGTGGGTGCCGGCGACGTCGAGGAGGAGGAGTTCGCCGTCGCGGCAGGCCTGGTCGTTGGCGACGTAGTGGAGGCAGCAGGCGTTTTTGCCCGAGGCGATGATCGGCGGGTAGGCGAAGCGGCCGCCGTGCGAGATGAACTCGTGGGCGAACTCGGCCTCGACCTCGTATTCGAGGACGCCGGGCTTGGTGAGGCGGAGCACGCGGTCGAAGGCGGAGCCGGTGATCTTGCAGGCCTCGCGGAGGAGGCCGACCTCGATCTCGGACTTCACGGCGCGGAGGCGGTGCATGAAGGGGGCGAGGCGTTCGTAGCGGTGAAGCGGATACTTGCGCATCGTGTCGGCGATGAAGCGGGCGTCGCGGCTCTCGACCTCGATGACGGCGCGCTTGTGCTCGTTGGTGTTGAAGAAGGCGGCCGAGCACTCGCACATCAGGAGGTGGAAGAGGCGCGGGAAGGCGGAGAGCCACTGGATGTTTTGCACGCCGGTGCGGGCGCGGGCCTCGTCCTTGGTGAGCTTTTTGCCCTCCCAGAGCTCGTTCTCGGCGGTGGGCTCGCGGAGGAAGAGGATCTCGCGGTTCCTGGGGTCGTCGGCCTGGGGGTAGACGACGAGGATGGTATGCTCCTGCTCGACGCCGGTGAGGTAGAAGAGGTCGGAGTTGACGACGGTGTTTTGCGAGCCGTCGGCGTTGGTGGGGCAGGTGTCGTTGGCGTTGAGGACCGCGAGGGCGTTGGCGGGCATCAGGGCGGCCAGACGGCGGCGGTTTTGGACGAAGAAATCGGAAGGGATCTGCGGGTAGCGCATGGCGGGAAAATTAAAGACTTACGGTTTCGTTTTCGGATTCGGATTGGTCACGGAGCCGAGCCGGAGCTCGGACACGGAGTTCACAGAGGAACGACGGACAAAGATTTTTGAATCGGGCTCTTTGTTCTCTGTGGCGAGAAAACGTAGGGTCAGCGGGTGGCGGGGACGGATTCGAGGCTAAGCTCGGCCGGGGCGAGGCCGGGGGCGGTGGCGCGGACGCGGACCGTGCCGGGCTGGCCGGCGCGGGGGCGGACGATGCCGAGGACGAGGCCGTTGTAGGCCGGGCGGGTGGGAGACTGGAAGGAGACGTGGCTGGTGGCGTCGCCGTTGTCGGTGGCGATCACGTCGGCGGGGCCCTCGACGGTGAAGGTGACGGGCGAGTCGGCGCGGGGCGCGAGGACTCCGTTGGCGTCGACGATCGAGGCGGTGACGAAGCCGAGGTCGAGGCCGTCGGCGCGGAGGAGGGAGCGGTCGATCTCGAGCTTGAGCGCGGCGGGAGCGCCGGCGGTGCGGACGACGTCTTCGGCCCAGCGGGCGCCGTTCTTGTAGGCGACGACCTTCAGCTCGCCGGGGGCGTAGACTACGTCGTTCCAGCGGAAGCGGTATTCGAAGGGGCCGCGTTTCTTGCGGCCGAGGGATTGGCCGTTGAGGAACAGCTCGGCCTCGTCGCCGGAGGTGTAGACGTGGACGGGCGTGACCTGGCCGACGCGCTCGGGCCAGGTCCAGTGGGGAAGGATGTGGGCCATGGGCAGGTCGGGGCGCCAGCGGGCTTGGTAAAGGTAGAAGCGGTCTTTTTTGAAGCCGGCGAGGTCGACGATGCCGAAGTAGGAGCTGCGCGAGGGGGCCTTGTTTTTGGACATGGTCTCGAGCTCCTCCTTCATGCGGGCGATCTGCTCGGGGTCGCTGAGGTTCATGAGGGCGGAGCCGTCTTCGGTGTAGGGGGTGGGTTCGCCGAGGTAGTCGAAGCCGGTCCAGACGAATTCGCCGAGGGTGGAGGGGGTTTCGTCGAGCCACTTGAACTCGGTGTCGGGCGTCCAGGCCCAGCGCGGGGCGTAGAGGTCGTAAGAACTCATCTGGAAGCGGCTCATGCCGCCGCTCTTGGGCTCGGTGACGGGGAAGAAATATTCGCCGCGGGAGCTGACGGTGGAGGCGGTCTCGCTGCCGTAGACAGGGATGTCGGGCGAGGACTCGCGGAATTTTTTGTAGAACATGCTCCGGTAGTTGAAACCGAATACGTCGAAGATGCGCTGGTAGCCGTTGAAGCCGACGGGGGTGTTGTTGACGCCGGCGGTGGCGCCGCGGGTGGCGTCCTCCTCGTGGACGATGGCGACGAGGCGTTTGGCGATCTCGGCGTTGTCGGGGTGCTCGACGTTCACGATCTCGTTGCCGACGCTCCAGAGGATGAGGGAGGGGTGGTTGCGGTCGCGGCGGATCTGGGCGCGGAGGTCGCGTTCGTGCCAGTCGTTGAAGAGGAGGCCGTAGTCGTTGGGCGTCTTGCCCCAGTGCCAGCAGTCGAAGGATTCGCCGATCACGAGCATGCCCATGCGGTCGCAAAGCTCGAGGAGCTCGGGCGCGGCTGGGTTGTGGGTGGTGCGGACGGCGGTGACGCCCATCTCTTTGAGGATCTCGAGCTGGCGCTCGGCGGCGCGGGTGTTGAAGGCCGCGCCGAGGGCGCCGAGGTCGTGGTGTTGGGAGACGCCGTTGAGCGGGATGCGTTCGCCGTTGAGGCGGAAGCCGCGATCCGGGGTGAACTCGATGCGGCGGATGCCGAAGGGCGTCTCGTATTCGTCGACGACGGCGCCGTCGCGGAGGACCTGGGTGACGGCGAGGTAGCGTTGCGGAGAGCCTAGGCTCCAGAGGCGCGGGTGGGCGACGGAGAGGGTTTGCGCGAGGGTGGCGGAGGCCTGGGTGTCGACGGAGAGCGATTCGGGCGAGGACGAGGCGACGGGCTCGCGGTGCGCGCCCTCGGCGTCGAGACGATAGAGACGGGTGCGGAGCTGGACGGAGGTCGCGGCGTCGTCGTGGTTTTCCACGGTGGCCTCGACGCGGACGGTGGCGCGGTCGAGGGTGATCTCGGGCGTGGTCACGCGGACGCCCCATTGGCCGACATGGACGGGGGCGGTGCGGACGAGCCAGACGTTGCGGTAGACGCCGCCGCCGGGATACCAGCGGGAGGAGTCCTCGGGGTTGTCGACGCGGATGGCGACGGTGTTGCGCTCGCCGGCGCGGAGGTAGGGCGTGAGGTCGACGCGGAAGGAGCTGTAGCCGTAGGGCCAGCCGCCGGCGAACTGGCCGTTGCACCAGACGGTGGCGTAGGACATGGCGCCGTCGATTTCGAGGTAATGGCGCTCGCCGGGCGCGGGGGCGGCGGGAAGGTCGAAGGTCTTGCGATACCAGGCGACGCCCCACCAGGGGAGCTTTCCGGTGTGGCCGGGGTATTCGAGTTTGAAGGGACCCTCGATGCCCCAGTCGTGGGGAAGGTCGAGCTTGCGCCAGGAGGAGTCGTCGAAGTTGGCGAGTGCGACGTCGACACGGGGGGCGGCGGGCGCGCCGGGCGTGGGGGCGGGGCTGCGGGTGAAGGCGTTGCTATGGTAGAGCAGGGCGGGTTTTAGCTTCGCGTAGGAGACGGCGTCGCCGAGGTCGGACGGGTCGCCCTGGCGGAAGGACCACCCGGCGTTGAAGTTGAGGCGCTCGCGGGGCGCCGCGGGGCCCGCGGCGTCGGCTTGGAGGGCGAGGGGGAGGCCGAGGAGGAAGAGGGAGCAGACGGCGAAGAGACGTTTCATGAGGGCAAAGGTTGGCTTCCGACGGGGCGGGCGCGGCATCGCGGGCATCGCCGAGCCTTGGACCGGGAAAGGCCCCAGCAAACGGAAAGGCGGAGGCCCGCCTTGTCTTTTGATAAGACAACCGGTGGGGTGCCGACGAGGACATGAAACAGATACCCCGCCGCGTGTTGTTATGCGACCAAGTCGCCTCCGTCTTGCGGGAGGGCATCGAGGCGAGCCGGTGGGGCGGGTGTCTGCCGAGCGAGGCGGAGCTTTGCCGGGAGCTGCAGGTGAGCCGTGTAACGCTGCGGCGGGCGCTCGACCAACTGGTGCGCGAGCGAATGGTGGAGCCGGGCGGGCGCGGGCGGCATCACCGGATCTGCGCGAAGCGGGCCGCGTATCCGTCGAAGGCGGGAAAGACGGTCCGGGTGCTGGCGCCGTATCCCCTGACGGCGCTGGGGTCGGAAAGCCATGCGGTGCTGGTGGAGCTGACGGAACGAATCGCGGCGATGGGCTACCGGCTGGAGTTCGAGCATCGGCCGATGGTGTTCAAGCGGCACATGCCGGACGAGCTGGAGAGGCTGGACGCCCTGCCTGACACGGCGGCGTGGCTGTTGCTCTACTCGACGGAGCCGATGCAGCGGTGGTTCGAGGCGAGGCCCAGGATATGCGTGGCGCTGGGCCGGGTGCACGAGGGGGTCGGGTTGCCCTGCGTGTATCCGGACAGCCGGGCGAGCGCTCGGCATGCGGCGGGGATGTTTTTTCGCCGGGGCCATCGCGACTGCGTGTATCTGATGGCGAAGTTCACCAGTCGGGGCGACCGGTTGGCCGCCGAGATGTTTCAGGAGGAGACGGAGCGGCTGGGGCGGAAGGCGCGGGTCATCGAGTATGAGCCGAAGCCGGAGGAGATCCAGCGTGTGGTCGAGGAGCTGATCGCGGGGCCTGCGCGGCCGACCGGGTTTTACGCCTCGTGCCCGGAGGACTGCCTGAGCGTGCTGTGCGTGCTGCTTCGGGCGGGGATTCGGGTGCCGGACGAGGCCGCCTTGATCGCGGGCTGGGATGACCACTTTTTGCGCCACACCGTGCCTTCGACCGCGTGCTATCGGGCGGACGGGATCGAACTGGGGCGCAAGCTCGCGCAGCTGATCGCGGATCTTCTGCTGCATGGCCCCGGCAAGGCCCGCCATCAGCGCGTGCTGCCGAAGTTCGTGCCGGGTGGGACGCTGGGGGAGGCGCCTCAGCGGCCTTCGCGGAAGATGCCGTAGACGACGTAGGCGGCGATGAGGGCGGCGAGGACGTAGCCGACGATGCTCAGGCCGTTGTTCACGCCGTCGTGGGAGGCGACGATGAGGGAGCTACCGATCACGAGACATCCGCTGATGAAGCCGAGGGCGATGCGGTTGGCGGAGGTCTTGAGCGCGTCGTCCACGTCGTCGAGGCCCTGGTGCTGGAACTTGATCGTGAGCTCGTCGTGCTCGATGCGGCGGATGATACGGTGAACCTCGGCGGGGAGCTCGCGCAGGCTGCCGAGCGTGCTGCGGAGCATGGCGCGGGTGTCGCGCAGGAGGGCGCGGGGGCCGGTGCGCTCGCGCTGGAGCTGGACGAGGACGGGCTTGGCGGCGCGTTTCAGGTCGAAGCCGGGATCCAAGGTGGCGGAGACCTCCTCGATGGAGAGGACGGCCTTGGCCATGAGCGAGTAGTCGCTTGTAATGTAAATCCCATTACGGCCGAAGATGAAGAGGAGCTTCAGCATGGCGCGGCCGATGTTCACCTGGCCGATGGCGCGGTTGAAGTCTTCGCGGAGGGCGAGGGTGACGTCGCGCTCCATGGCGCGCAGGTCGGCGCGGTCGGAGGGGCTGCCGAGCTCGGCGGCGATCTGCACGATGCGCTCGGCGTCCTGCTCGACGGCGGCGAGGAAGAGGTCGGCGAGGGCGTGGCGGAGGCGGCGGGTGAGGTGGCCGGCGAGTCCCCAGTCGAGGAAGCAGAGACGCCCGTCGAGGGTGACGAGGACATTGCCGGCGTGCGGGTCGGCGTGGAAGAAGCCGGCGACGAGAACCTGGTGGAAAAGCGATTCGGCGCCGGCGCGGGCGAGTTTTTGCGCGGCCTCGGGCGGCAGTCCCGGGGAATCGACGGGCCGGCCGACGATGCGCTGCATGACGAGCACGCGTTCGGAGGAGAACTCCTCGAAGATCTCCGGCGCGAAGACGGCGCCGGGGTCGGGGTTGGTGGCGGTGAAGAAGCGCTGGTTGCGCGCCTCGTGGGTGAAGTCGAGCTCGCGGAGCACGCCGGCGCTGACCTCGGCGACGACAGCGGGGAGGTCGTAGGGTTTGAGCGCGTCGACGCGGGCGTGGATCTGGCCGGCGAAGAAGGAGAGGAGGGCGAGGTCGGTCTCGACGACGCGGCCAAGATTGGGCCGCTGGATTTTCACCGCGACCTCGCGGCCGTCGCGGAGCCGGGCGAAGTAGACCTGGGCGAGGGACGCGGAGGCGGCGGTTTTTTCGTCGAACTCGGAAAACACCTCCGAGATCGGGCGGCCGAGGGACTCCTCGAGGACGGGCCGCATCTCGGAAAACGGGAGCGGGGCGACGTTGCTGCGCAGTTTGCGGAGCTCGATGATGAGCGCGGGCGGCAGGGCGTCGGGCCGCATGCTGAGGAGCTGGCCGGCCTTGATGAAGGCGGGGCCGAGCTCTTCGAGGGCCTCGCGGATGCGGACGTAGGCGGGACGGCGCTGGGCGGGGCGGGGGATGAAGCGCTGCCAGAACCCCGGGGGCAGCTCGATCTGGTCGAGCAGTTCGCCGAAGCCGGAGCGCGCGGCGACCGCGATGATCTCCTTGGCGCGGACGGCGTGGGTGACGAGGGAGAAGGGGGTCAAGGGCGGAGGGCCGGAGGACGGAGGGGCGGAGAACCGGAGGACGGAGACCCGGCGGTGGGGGGGACGGAAGCCCGAAGGGGCGGCGAAGCGGGGACGCCTCGCCGTCGAACACGGGCGGGACGCCCGTGCCACGTCGGAATCAGGGCTCGCCGTTGCGCGTCGGGGCAGGCGCTGGCGGGGTTGAGGAGGCGTTGGCGGCGAGCTCGAGCGCCGTGACGCGGGCCTCGAGGGCGGCGAGGCGGGCGGTGACGGCGGAGTCGTGACGGTTGAAGAGCTCGGAGGCCTTGGCGGAGGCCTGGGCGCTCATTTCCTCGAACTCGCGTTTGCCGCGCTCGGCGATCTTTTCGGCGATGATGCGGGCGTCGTCGGCCTTGAGCTTGCCCTGGCGCACGTAGTCATCGAGCGCGTCCTGGACTTTTTCCTTGGTGACGACCGCGGCGCCGACGCCCGCGAGGAGGGTTTTTTTGATGAGGTCGAACATGGCGAAAACCTGATCCGCAAAGGACGCGGCGGCAAATGGAAAGGTCAGTTGGCGGTGGCGGGCGCGGCGGGGCGGTTGATCGCGGCGTGCGGGGCGGCCGCCCGGAGGCGGTGGGCGAGCGCGAGCGTGAGCAGGAAGGCGCCGACGGCGAACCAGCCGACGCGGCCGTAGCCGAGGAGGTGCCCGGCGGAGTCGCGGGAGATGAGGGCGCCGCCGAGGAGATTGGCGGCGGCGCTGGCGCCTTGTTGCACGGCGGAGTTCACGCTCATGAAACCGCCGCGAAAGCGCGGGGCGACGGAGTTGGCGACGAGTGTGGTGGCGGGGCCGAAGCGGCCGGACATGCCCACGAAAAAGAGCGTGGTGACGGGCAACACGATCCAAAGCGGCGAGGGGCCGAGGTGGGTGACGAGCAGCGCGGCGGCGATGGCGGGAACGGTGAGCGCGGCGAGGACGTGGAGTTTGTCGTGGCGGTCGGTGAGGCGGCCGACGAAGGGCGTGGAGAAGAAGGTGGCGGCGCCGCCAAAAAAGTAGACCCAGAAGAGCAGTTTTTCGGTCACGCCGGCGTTGGCGACGAGGCTGGGCGCCATGAACGGGATGATGCAGCCGCCGGCGGTGACGAGCGCGGCGGTGACCGCGAAGCCACGCCAGTGGACCGGCTCGGCCAGGAGTGCGCGCATCTGCGCGAACGGGGAGCCTGATCTGGCCTCCGCGGCGGGCGGGAGCTGCGGCAGGAAGCGTCCGATCGCGCAGAGGATCGGGACGCCGAGGCCGGCGAGGAGAAAGAAGGGCGCGTGCCAGCCGAGATAGCCGGAGAGCACGATGCCGAGTGGAACTCCTGCGACCGAGGCGAGCGGGAAGGACGACATCACGAAGGCCATGCCCCGGCCGCGGCGTTCGGGCGGCACGACGTCGGAAACCATGGCGATGACGACCGCTCCGGCGAGTCCGCCGCAGGCGCCGGCGGAGATGCGGGCGGCAAGCAGGGCGTGGTGGGTGGGCGCGAGCGCGCAGGCGAGCGTGGACAGCGCGAAGCCGACGTAGAGCCAGGCGAGCGCGCGTTTGCGGTCGATACGATCAAGGAAGAGCCCGCCGAGAAGACCGGCGATCGCGGCCGCCCCGCTGTAGGCGGCGACGAGCTGGCTGAATTGCGAGGGGGAGAGGGAAAACTGTTTCATGAGGCCCGCGCCGAGGGGCATCATGATCATGTAGTCGAGGATGTGGGTGAACTGGACCGCCGCGAGCGTGACGAGGATGGTGCGTTCGGAGTGGACAGGGGAAGACGCGGCGGCGGGCGCGGAGACGGCGGACATGCGGAGCAGGCTGCCCGGACGCGCCGGCGACGCAACTGGCGGAGGCGGATGGAGCGAAGGATTTTAGAGCTCCGACCTCCGGGACGGGAACTTTCGCACGCAAGGTGGGCGGGCGCGGCCCAGCCCCCCCCCGGGGGCACTGGCAACACCGGCGCCGGGTCCCCCCCCGCCCCCACCCACAAAAGGCGCGACTCAGGGCGGCCGCGTCGCGCGCCGCCGGCGGGGAGGGTAACTTTCGCCCGCATGGGGGGGGGGCGCGGCCCGGCGCACGCGGGTGGGACGTCGCCCCCGGGGCGCGGGGACGCGCCCGTCCACCACCATCAACAGGCGCGAGTCTGGTCGGCCTCAGGCGGCGGCTTTCGCGGCCTTTTGCTCGCGGCGGATCGCGGCGCGGAAGATCAGGGCGTAGGCGATGCCGAGGAGGAGGGCGAAAAGGAAGGTGTTGAGGGCGTAGATCAGGCCGCGCGCGGGCGCGGAGGACGCGAGCTCGATTTGTTTCATCGCGGCGGCGGAAGCGTCCGCGGGGAGCTTTGCCAGCTCGGCGCCGTATTGCTGCACGACCAAGGCGCGTTGCAGCTCGGCGAAGGACGGGTTGATGATCGCGGCGTAGAGCCACTGGAGGGCTCCGGTGGTGGCGCCGGCGACGAGGGCGACGAGGGCGGCGAGCTTGGCGGCGGAACCGAAGGAAAGCTCGGGCTCGCCGCGCGCGGCGGAGGCTTTTTTCGCCGCGCGTTGGGCGAGGCCGAGCAACACCATGAGCAAAACGAAGCCGAGGATGCTCTCGGGTTTTTGCGCCTTGGCGAGACCCTCGGTCGAGCCGTGCAGACCGACGGCGTAGACGAGCAGCGTGGCGACGAACTGCGAGAGGGCGATCAGGGAGCCGTAGAGAAGCGGAATGGGCACGGGAGGGACGGGCGGTATGTTTTTCGGAGACGGAAACGGACTCAGACGCCGGGCGAAGGCGGCGGCGGGAGCGAGGATGGCGGAGGCGGCGCCGAGCGTGTCTCGACGGTGCGGGCGGGTGAAGCGGACGGCGGGGACTCCGCAGCCGGGGGACTGGCTGCCGGGGGAGGAGCCGG
>CBIHRE010000143.1:0-10335 GCA_966212385.1 uncultured Akkermansia sp.
AGGTTGAGGAGGACTTGCTGGAGTTGAGTGTGATCGCCGAGGACCGTGTGGTCGGCGTCGGGGGCGACGCGCGAACGGATCTGGATCGTGGAGGGCAGGCTGGCCCGGAGCAACGGGAGCGTTTCTTCGACGACCTGCGCGACGCGAACGGGGCGGCGGGGCTGCTCGCCGGCGCGGGAAAAGGCCAGGATGCGGCGCACGAGCTCGGCGGCGCGTTGCCCGGCGTTGCGGACATTGGCGAGCTTGGCGAGCGCGGGATGGTTTTCGGGCAGGAGGCCGGTGGCGATCTCGGCGTAGCCAAGGATCGCCGCGAGCAGGTTGTTGAAGTCGTGGGCGATGCCGCCGGCGAGATTGCCGAGCGTTTCCATTTTCTGCGACTGGGCGAGCTGGTGCTCGATGCGCGCCCGTTCCTCGCGTTGGCGACGCGGCTCGGTGATGTCGCGGGAGATGGCCATGATGCCAAAGACGCGACCTTCCTCGTCGAGGAGTCGATGCGTGCGAGCCTCCACCCAAACGCGGCTGCCGTCTTTGCGATAGTCCTCGAACTCGCCGCTGAAGTCCCGTCCGCGGAGGGAGTCTTCAAAGGTCGCCGTGATCCGTGTCTTCGCTTCGGCGGGAAACCGGTCGGTGACGGAGCGTCCGAGGATCTCGATCGGCTGCCATCCGTAGAGGTCGGTGGCGGCCTGGTTCCAGTAGGTGATCAGCCCGGTGGTGTCGACGCAGATGACGGCGTCGGGCACGTGGGCGAGAAGCTCGAGATCGCGGGCGACGGCGACTTCGGCGTTCTTGCGGGCGTCGATGTCCTGGGTCGTGCCGAGCATACGCAGGGGTTTGCCGTGCGGGTCGCGCTCGGTGACTCGTCCCTTGTTCGCGACCCAGAGCCAGGAGCCCGAGCGGCTCTGGAAGCGGTGTTCGCAATCCCACACGGGCGTGTCGCCGCGGAGCGCGGCGTCGAGGCTGGTTTTGACACGAATCCGGTCCTCCGGGTGGACGAGTTCGAGCCAGCCGGCCCCGCTGCGGTTGATGACGTCGAGATCGTAGCCGAGGATGCACCAGCCGGCGGAGTGGGTGGAGAGGTGGTCGTGCGTGATGTCCCAGTCCCACCACACGAGCCGGGAGGCCTCGATCGCGAGGTCGAAGCGATCCTGCATGTGGCGGACCGCGGTGATGTCGGCGAAGGTGATGACGACGCCGTCGATCTCGCCCCGGATGTTGCGGAAGGGCAGGATGCGCTTGAGAAAAAACTGACCGTCGCGGGAACGGATTTCCCTGCGCGCGGTGGCGCCGGTGGCGAAGACCCGGGAGACATCCGCGAGCAGGTGCGCCTGGTCGTCGAGCTGATACGCGATGTGCGAGATGGGGCGGCCGATGTCCTGGGGAAGCAGGCGGAAACAGCGCTCGATCGCGGGATTGAACTTTCGAATGCGCAGCTCGCGATCGAGGAAAACGGTGCCGACTTCGAGGGCGCCGAGCAGGTTGTCGAGGTCGGCGTTGAGTTGCTGGAGCTCGGAGTTCTTGCGCTCGAACTCCGCGTTCACGCTGTGGAGCTCCTCGTTGAGCGAATGCAGCTCCTCGTTGGCCGCCTGCAGTTCCTCGTTTGCGGCGAGGAGCTCTTCGTTGGTGGACTGGAGTTCCTCGTTTGCGGTCTGGAGCTGCTCGACGGTGGCCTGAAGGTTTTCCTTGGTCGATTGGAGCTCGGCCTCCAGGTGGGTGAGCCGGTCGTGCCGGGCGGCCTCGGGAGCAAAGCCCGACGCGTGGGCCTGGAGCGGATCGAGCGGGGGAGCTTGGCGCGTGCGCGGCACCGCGATGTGAATCAAGGACGGACCGGCGGCGGGATCGGGAACGGCTTCCGCGACCAGGTCGACCAGCTCGCCGCTGGCGCCGGGGTCGCCGATGCGCACGCCATGGGCTTCCACGGGGCCGGGGGCGCGCAGGGCGCGGGTGAGCAGCGTGGAGAGCGCGAGGCGAAGATCGCCGGTGGTGCGCGAGAGGAGATTGTTCTCGATGCGGCCTTCGGGGGGGAGCAACAAGCGGCCGGCGTCGCCGAAGCAGTGAAGCAGCAGGCCCGAGGAATCGACGAGAAAGCCAGGCGGAGCGTGACGATGGAGCAGGTGATCGTAAGCGCGGAGGATGTGCCGGCCGACGGAGGAGGGGAGGGCGCCGGCGGCCGCCGAGGCGCCGTTGCCGATAGATGCGGCGGAGGCTTGTCCGGGGAGGCGGCGCGAGGCGAAGGGCAGGCGGTGGTCGCTGTTTTTGCGGTAGATTTTGTGGCGGGCGTCGAGGAGGTCGAAGTGCTCGCCCAGTTTTCCCACGCTCTCGCTTGCGCCGAGGAATAACACACCGCCGGGACGGAGTGCGTGATGGAAGCGGTTGACGACGCGTTCCTGCGCCTCGGGCTCGAGGTAGATGAGGAGGTTGCGGCAGACGGCGAGGTCGATGCGGGTGAAGGGCGGATCGACGAGCAAGTCGTGCGGGGCGAAGACGATTTGCACCCGCAGATCGGCGGAAACCCGTCTCAATCCGTCGCGCGGCGGTTGAAAGTAACGTTCGATGCGCTCGGCGCCGAGGGGCTGGAGTTTGCTTTCTTCGTAACGGCCCGCGGAGGCGGTCTCCAGCGCCTGCGGATGGACATCGGTCGCGAAGACCGACACGCGCCCGGTGAAACCCACGGCTCGCGCGACTTCGTCCAAGAGGATGGCCACCGAATACGCTTCCTCGCCCGTGGCGCAGCCGGCGCACCAGGCCCGGAATTCCTCGCGTCCGTGACTGCGAAAAAGCTCCGGGAGGATCCGCGAGCCCAGCCAGGCGAAGGACTCGGGTTCACGGAAAAATTCGGTGACGCCGATCAGCAAGTCGTGGCGGAGGTTGTCGAGTTCGGTCGGGTCGGCGCGCAACCGCGCGGCATAGGAGGCGGAGTCCAAACATTCGGCGAGCGCCATACGCCGGCGGATGCGCCGATCGACCGTGCCCGGGCGGTAGACCGCAAAATCGAGTCCGTGGTGGGCGCGAAGCAGCTCGAGCACGGGGCCGTGGTTGGCTTGAACCGCTTCGCTGGTCGGGCCGGGTTCGCCGCGACCGCAGCCGCGGGCGGGTTCGCGTTGCGCGGCCAGCAACGCGTCGGGCATCGCCGACGGCGGCAGCACTGCGCGCACGCAGCCGCTCTGGATGGCGGCGTGAGCTTGCTCGGCGCACGCGGCGGTCGCGGGATCCTGGGCGAGGACGATGCCTCCGGCGGAAGCGATGGATCGTGCGCCCTCGACGCCATCTCGACCGTCGCCGGCCAAAATGATCGCGGCGGAGCGCGGGCCCGCATCTTTGGCGAGGGATCTCAAAAAGCGGTCGAGAGGGCCGTCCCCTTTGCCGTGCGCGACCCCGTTGTTTTGGACCTCGAGAAAACCATCGCGAACGGTGACCAGTTTGCCGGCTGGCAATACATAGACGGAGTCGGCGCAGAGCGGCAGGCCGTCCGCGGCGGGCCGCACGGGCAAGCCGACGCGCCGAGAGACCGCGTTTTCAATGCCCGGGGGCAAGGCTTCGTCCGCCGGCGGGACAATGACACAGGCCCAACCGGTGCGCGGCGGCAGGGCGGTTAAAAAATCCTCCAGCGCTTTCGCTCCGGCGGAGGATGCGCCGATACCGAGGATGAAACGAGGAGCGGCAGTAGGGTCCGGCATCAACGACACCTCTGCACCTTGGCTCGGTCCTGTTTCAATGCGACCGTAAAAATGCCATAAAACCCCCGGATTTTACCCTAGCCTGTCTTTGGGTGTTTTATGTAAATGGCTAGGTGTGAATGGGCCGCAACATAGGGTGTGGCACGCCGTAGGTCGCCGCTGGATTCGCAAAACTGTCTGCGATTCTAGGGCTTGGCCTGCCCTTCCGGCTGCGCTTGCTCGACGACTGTCACTCGACCGTCTTGAAAAGTGATTCTCACGCGATCTTCCACGCGCGGCGCGTAAACCGGTTGGTAGTCGGGCTCGTGAAAGACCCGGTAGCTTTTGCTTCCCGCGTCGTAAACCACTTGGCGACGATAACCGACGAGACGGGTGCCTTGGTATTCTTGCCAGTAGGCGCTGTAAACCCATGTGGTGGTGCGCGAGCCGGCGTCCAGTTGCTCGCGTTTTTGGTCCGGCGCCCCGAGCGCGATGTAAACCATGTCTTGGGTGTCGCCCACCTCGATTTGCCGGGCTTGGAGCCGCGCCTGCGTGGCGGCGTCCAAAGATCCGAAAACCGACGCCTTTTCTTTTGCCCGGCGTTCAAAGGTGTTGCAGCCCGCCAAAAACAGGAGCGACACGACGAGAACCGCAAATAGGCGCAGAGGGGGAGGACGCATGGCGGCACCTTGTGCGAGAGGCGATTCAGTGCAACCGGGGAGCTGAGGGCGAAAAAACGAATTGTCAGTGCGCTTCGTGTATATACCTAGGGCTCCGTGCTCATAAGATTTTTACCTTGGGTCGGAGTTCTTACGGCGCTTTCGGTGATCGGCCTGATGGGCTGTAAGGAAAAGTCAGCCGCTCCTGCGTCCGAGCCTAGGGTTGAAAAGAAACCTGTTTGGACCGACCTCCGCACCTGGACCGCCAGCGACGGGCGCACGCTGGACGGGGCCTTGATCGCACGCATCGGCGAGGATGGCGTGGTCAAACGGGCCGTTGACGGGGCGCTGCTGCGCCTTCCTCCGCGCTTTCTCGATCCGCAGAACCTCGATTATCTCAAGAACGCTTTCGCCAGCGGCACGGTTCCGACGACCCTTCCCGACGTCTGGTATGTGCGCACCAAGCTCACGATCCCGAGCGGGGAGGCTTGGATGGCTCCGGATACCGTGGGCTCGCTCGGACCGCGTATCGCGAAAAGCGAACCCCTGTATTGGCTCTTGTTGAGCGAGCTCGACGGTTCCGGTTCCAAGTGGGTCCGCGTCGACAACGGTTCCTACTCGAAGATTCAGTCCGACATCTTGCTGCCGCACGCCCAGCTCGCCACGCAGGTGAACGGGTCGGGGGCGTTTATCGATCAAGTCGGTTGTCCCCGCAACGATCTCTACATCATCGACGCCCGTTATGGCCTGATCAACCGACGGATCAACGTGACCCGGGCCATGATGCGCCATCTGGCGGACGGCCGGCTGCCGGTGACCGTGTCGCCCGAGCTTTTTGATATGCCCGGCCACGCGCCCGACGTGTGGGAGCTCATGATCACCTGGCAACGCCCCAAAGGCGGTGCGGTGACGCGGGTCCTGAGGGACGGATCGATCCTGGCCTGGCCGGAATCCTGATACGCCCTCGCTCGCGGGCGCGCCTCGCTTTGCGCGTCACCGCGGCGCGGAAGCTTCAAGGTTTGGCGTCGGACTTGTCCTGCGCCGCCGCGTGAGGATGGAGAATTTCTTCAAGCTCCAGCCCGGTGAGTCGCTTGATGCCGGCGAAAAGCCGGAAGAGCGCGATCATCATCATGCCCGTGCTCGGCACCACGATCACCGGCCAGCTCCAAAGCTGCATCTTG
This sequence comes from uncultured Akkermansia sp., assembly GCA_966212385.1. Taxonomy (GTDB): domain Bacteria; phylum Verrucomicrobiota; class Verrucomicrobiia; order Opitutales; family Opitutaceae; genus IMCC26134_A. The sequence continues at coordinate 5,494 of CBIHRE010000143.1, forward strand.
GCGAGCTGGGAGTTGAACTCGGGCGTGTTGGACGGCGCGGTCAGGAGCCAACGCGCGAGGAGAAAATTCAAGGCGGCGCTCACCAAAAAAGACGCCACGACCAGCCAGCCCGCGCGCGCGAGCAGGCGCTCGAATTCCTCCGCGGCGCCGCGCTCCGCCAAGGCCGCGTCGACCTTGGGCACGTCGATCACCTGGTCGCTGTAGACGAATTCGCGCACCAGCGGGCGGCGCGATTTCATCGATAGCATCACGATCAGGCCGATCACGAGCGGCACCGAGGCCTCTTTCACCGCGAACCAGATGCCGTCGAGCTCCGCCAGCCCGAAGCCGCCCGTGAGCAAGGTGCTCGCGAAACCGATGCCGGCGATAAAGCTGAACTTCTTCCGCTGCGTGAAATCCCAGATCGCGTAGCCGACCGGGAACGCAAGCGCCACGACCAGAGCCACGGCCGGGCCGAGGCGTTCCGGCGCGCTGAGCTTTGACAGGATGATCGCGGGCGCGGCGATCGTGCAGACGAGGTTGGCGAGGATGTTTTCGCGGGGAGGGCGGGGCGAGGCGGCGGTGGTGCTCACGATTTGGGCGGGATGGCACTCCACCCGCGTCCGCGCTTCGAGCCAGCCGAAAAATCCGATTTCAAACGGCGCGCTTCCGCGTAGGGTGCGCCCTCCCATGATCCTCCTCGGCGTCAATATCGACCACTGCGCCACCGTTCGCCAGGCGCGCTATCGCGGTTATGCCGCCACCGTCGGCGGCCCGGTGGAGCCCGATCCCGTCGTCCTCGCCACGCTCGCCGAGCGCGCCGGCGCGGACGGCATCACGATCCATCTCCGCGAGGATCGTCGCCACATCCAGGAGCGCGACGTCTTCCGTCTCCGCGAGGTCGCGCAGACCCGCATCAATCTCGAGATGGCCTGCACGCCCGCGATGACCGAGTTCGCGCTGAAGGTGAAACCCGAGTCCGTCTGCCTCGTGCCCGAGAGTCGCGAGGAGATTTCCACCGAGGGCGGTCTTGATGTCGTCGGGCAACGCGAGCGCGTGCGCGCCGTGTGCGACGCGATGCGCGCCGCCGGGATCACGGTGAGTCTATTCATCGACGCCGATAGAGCCCAGATCGACGCCGCGGCGGAGCTCAAGGCCCCTTGGGTCGAGCTTCACACCGGCGCCTGGGCCAACGCCTACCACACGCCGAAGCGCGCGGAGGAGTTTGCCCGCCTCGTCGAAGGCGCGAAGCACGCGCACGCCGCCGGCCTCGTCGTCAACGCTGGCCACGGCATCAACTACGTCAACGTCTCCGAGGTCCGCACCCTGCCGCATGTGCACGAACTCAACATCGGGCACAGCATCATCAGCCGCGCGCTCTTCACGGGCATCGAGGAAGCCGTGCGCGAGATGAAGGCGCGGATGAATCCCGGGCAGTTCGCCGCCTGAACTCCGCAATCGCCGACGCGCCCGCTATCCGCGCTAGACACGCGATGATTCCTCCGATCACCGGACACGTTCTCGGCCTCGGTTGCGACCTATGTGAGGTCGCGCGCCTGCGCGGCGTGTGGGAACGGCAGGGCGAGCGCTTTCTCGAGTTCACCTACACGGAGGGCGAGCGTGCCTACTGCCTGAAAATGCGGGATCCCGCGCCATTTCTTGCCGCCCGCTTCGCGGCGAAGGAGGCGGTGGCGAAAGCCTTTGGCACCGGCATCGGCGCCGAGCTGGGCTGGCACTCGATCGAGGTCGTCCATGGCGATCGCGGCGAACCGCTGGTGCGACTCGACGAAAAAGGCGCGACACTCCTCGCCGCCCGCGGCGCCACAGGAGTCCTGGTGACGCTTTCGCACACCGACTCGATGGCGATGGCCGTCGCCGCACTCGTCAGAGGCGGCTGAAGCGGGCAAACTGCGGCCACCATGCACGGCGCCTTTCCGATCCTGACCTGCGAGGAGTCGCGCGCCTTCGAGCAGAATTATTTCGTGGGTGATGAAGCCCGCGAATGGGCCGCGATGCTTGCCGCCGCGAAAGGCGTCGCCGCGGGCGTGATCGCCGATTTCGCCGAGATCGGAGCGCTTCCCGCCGCAGCGCGTGTGCTCGTGTTGGCCGGCAAGGGGCACAATGCCGGCGACGCCCTGCTCGCCGCCCGTGATCTAAAGGCGTGCCGCCCCGAAGCCGCGATCGACGTGGTCTTCGCGTTTGGCGAGCGTTCGCTGCGCCCGCTGGCCATGCGGGCGTGGCTCGCGCTGGCACCACATGCGCGCATCCTGTCGCCCTCGGGAAACGACTGGGCCGCGAGCTACGACATCTGCCTCGATGGCGTCTTCGGTTTTCAGTTTCGCCCGCCCCTGCCCGAAGCGACGGTCGCCTTGTTGCGCCGGGTAAGCGCCCACCCGATCCGGTTTCGCGCCGCGGTGGATCTGCCCAGCGGCCTCGATGCCCCGGATGCCTTTCGGGCGGACTTCACCTACGCGACAGGCATCGCGAAAAGCCCGCTCCTCACGCTGCCGAACGCCGGGCGCCCTCGGTTCATCGATCTCGGATTCCCCCTGATGTGTAACCCAATGGGTGACGCAATGCTGGGCGCGGGCGTGTTGGGTGAGTTGCGCGGTTTGCGTCCGTCGAAGCAGGACAAGCGGCATTTCGGCCACCCGTTGATCATCGCGGGTTCGAGGCGTTATCCGGGGGCGGCGCTGATGGCCACGCTCGCGGCGCTGCGCAGCGGGGCGGGTTTGGTCACGGCCGCCGTTCCGGAATCGCTTGTGCCGGCCTTCGCCGCGCGGGCGCCGGAGGCGATCTGGCTGGGTTTGCCCGAGACACCCGAAGGCGGGCTTGCCTTGGAGGGCCTGCATCTGGTGCGCGAGGCGTTTTCCCGAGCCACCGCGCTCGTCCTTGGGCCGGGGCTTGGGCGCGAGCGCGAGACGCTCACCTTGGCGCTGGAGATCGTGCGCGAATCGCCGCGCCCGCTCGTGATCGATGCCGACGCGCTTCAGCCCGAGATCGTCGCCGCCGGGCGCGCTCCGCGTGTCCTGACGCCGCACGCGGGGGAACAGGCCAGAATCGCCGAGGCAATTCCCGCAGGCGCCGTGCTCGTGCGCAAAGGGCCCATCACCAGCATCGAAAGTGTCGGCGTGCCCGTCGACGCCCCGGCCGCGGCACGTGACCACAGCTTTTTCGGCGGCCCGGCGCTCGCGCGGGGCGGCAGCGGCGACCTGCTTGCGGGAATGATCGGCACGCAGCTCGCGCAGACGCCGTCCGATCCGCTCGGCGCCGCGGCGCGGGGCGTGGTCTGGCATGGCCGGGCCGCCGACCTTCTCGCCCGCGCCCATGGCCCGACGGCGCTTCGCGTAACGCAACTCCTCGACTTTTTGTCCCCGGCCCTGCGAGCTTCGGGCGCATGAGCGAACTCACCGTAACGCAGGCGTTTCTGATTTTAAACGCTTTGCCGGATATCGGCCCGATCACGACCAACCGCCTCCTCGCCGCGTTTGGAGACGATCCGCGTCGGCTCTTCGAGGTGCCCGCCGCCGAGCTCGAAACGGTCAAAGGCGTCGGGCCCAAGATCAGCGGCAATCTCCGGCGTTGGCGGGAGCTGGTGGATCTGGAGAAGGAGCAGGCGAAGCTGACGCAAGCGGGGGCGGTCTTCGTGGACAATCGATCCGCGGAGTATCCGCCGCTGCTGCGCGAGCTGGCCGACGCGCCGCTCGGGCTGTATCGGCGAGGAGACTACGGCTTCGACGCGCCCTGTGTGGCGATAGTGGGGTCGCGTCGGACCACGCTCTACGGACAGGCGACCGCGAAAAAACTCGGCTACGAGCTTGCGCGGCTTGGCTTCTGCGTGGTGAGCGGGCTCGCGCGTGGCATCGACACCTTCGCCCACGAGGGCGCGCTGGAGGCCGGCGGACGCACCGCGGCGGTCCTGGGCAACGGCATAGATATCGTCTACCCGCCGGAAAACCTCGGGCTCTATCGCCGCATCGAGGAGAATGGCGGAGCGATCGTGACCGAGTTCCCCTTCGGCCGGCGCGCCGACAAACAGTCCTTCGCGATGCGCAACCGCATCGTCGCCGGTATGAGCCGCGCGGTGATCGTGGTCGAGAGCGACGTGAGCGGCGGCTCGATGATCACCGCGAAATTCGCGGGCGAGCAGGGGAGGCTGGTTTTCGCCGTGCCGGGTCGTATCGACCAGCCGAGCAGCGCGGGTTGCCACCAACTTATCCGCGACGGCGCGACTCTTCTCACCTCGGTGGACGACGTGTTGAGCGAGCTGAACTATCTCGAGGGATTCGGGCCGGCGGGTGTCTCGCCGGTGGCCGAGAAAAGCCCGGCCGGCTCCGCGGTCGCGTCTTCGCCCGCGGTCGCGAACCTGGGCGCGGACGAGACGAAGGTCCTGGCCTGTTTCGCCGGTGGCGCGATCCTTTCGCCCGACGCGCTCGTGTCGGCGACCGGGCTGCCGAGCCATTCCCTCTCGGCGACGCTGATGATGCTCGAACTGAAGCGCCTCGTCGCAAAACGAGCCGACGGCGCCTTCGAGGCGCGCTGAGCATTGCGCGGCGAGCGCGGAGCGGCTTTCAGTTTCTCCCATGCCCAACTCTCCCTGGCTTGCGCCCCTGCGTCCGGTCGGCCGCTTCGGCGAGACGATTCTGGATCGCGTGCTTTGTTTGCTGGGCGCGGTGGGACTCTCGCAGGCGCCCGAGTATTTTCAACAATACCTGCAACGCCTTGGCGGCCATCTCGATGAGGCGCGCCGCCAGCTCGCGAGCTACGAGGCGGTGGCCAGACAGAGCGGCATCACGCTCCAGCAGCTGATCGACACCACCAAGGCGCAGGCGGCGGAGCCCGTCGCCAAGCTCGGCGGCGTCA
>CBIHRE010000144.1:0-10285 GCA_966212385.1 uncultured Akkermansia sp.
GAAGCGACCGGTTTTTCCACGGGCGAAGCTCTTTGTCGGAAAGAAAGAGCACGAGTTTTGGATGTCGTCCGAGCCCGATCTTTCGGGAATGGCGGTGCCGGCGGAGGCCGCCAAGGAGTTCGTGCTGGGCGCGCAGGCCGCGTTGAGCGCCTACAAGGACAATCGGCAGCTCGTCGCAGGCGGGGACCGCATCCTCGAGGGCTTCGAGTTGCTCGACACGCCGGGACACACGCCGGGCCACCTCGCGGTGCTGATCGGCTCGGGCAAGGACCAGTTGCTTCATTTTGCCGACGTCGCGAGCCACCACGCGATCAGCTTCGCGCATCCCGGCTGGCGCTTCGCTTTCGACGCAGATCCCGCGCTCGCGGTGGAGACCCGGCGAAAGCTCTTTGATCGGGCGGCCGCCGAGAAGCTGCGGCTGTTTGGCGCGCACATGCCTTTTCCCGGGCTCGGCCGCGTGAGAAAGGCGGGCAACGTCTACGAGTTCGTGATCGAGCCGTTTGCGGTGGCCTGAGGTTTGACGCCTCGTGGCCGCGCCCGCTTCGCGACAATGTTCGTATTACGAACATTGCGGTTTGGGCGACGTCGTAGGCGGGTGTCTGATGTCTTCGGGAGTTGGCTACTCGGCGGGCAGGAGCCCGCGCGCGACGGCGTCGTCGAGCAGCGTGAGCGCGTGCGCCCAGACCGCGCAGGCGCCATCGTTGGCGTGCTGGTTGCGGGCGACGACCATCGCGCGCGTGACGCCGTGCTCGCGCCATTTTTCGCCGTGCGAGAGGATGTTGAGCAGGATCGGCTGCAAGCGGTCCACGGCGGCGGCGAACTTCGCCTCGGGCGTGACCTTCGCCTCGAATTCCTCCCAGCATTGGCGCAACTCGATGGCCTGATCGACAGGCAGCAGGCCGAAAATACGGTCGGCGGCCTTCGCCTCGCGCTCGTGTTGGCCGACCATGGCAGCGGTGTCGTAGGCGTAGGTGTCGCCGGCGTCGATCTCGACGATGTCGTGGATGACAAGCATCTTGAGCACGCGGGCCAGGTCGACGGGCTGGTTGCTGTGCTCGGCGAGGGTGATCGCCATCAGGCAAAGGTGCCAGGAATGCTCGGCGTCGTTCTCGCGGCGGCGGCTTACGGGCAGCAGAGCTTGGCGAAAGATCTCAGAAAGTTTCAGGCATTCGGTCAGGAAGGCGTATTGCTGCTGGATGCGCGTCATGGCGGGGCAGGGTAGGGGCCGATTTTGGCGCGCCGAGCTTTTCCTTGCCGGCCCGGATCGGCGGGCCATTAGGTAGACCCTTTTCTTCCCATGAAAATCCTCGTCGCCGACAAGATCTCACCGAAGGGCGTCGCCTACCTGCGTCAGCAGCCGGGCTTTGAAGTCATCGAGGCCTACGGCTCCTCTCCCGAGAAGATCATCGAGTTGGTGAAGGACGTTAACGCGATCGCCGTCCGCTCGGAGACGAAGATCACCCGCAACGTGTTCGCCGCCGCGCCGCATTTGAAGGTCGTCGGCCGCGCCGGCGTCGGCGTGGACAACGTCGATGTGGACGCCGCCACCGAGCACGGCGTCGTCGTCATGAACACCCCCGGCGGCAACACCATCTCCACCGCCGAGCTCACCTTCACCCATATCCTCTGCTGCGCCCGTCCGATCGCCCAAGGCGCCGCCTCGATGAAGGCCGGCAATTGGGACCGCAAGACGCTCAGCGGCGTCGAGCTGCTCCGCAAGACCATCGGCATCATCGGCCTCGGCCGCATCGGCAGCGAGGTCGCCAAGCGAGCCCAGGCCTTCGGCATGAAGGTGCTCGCCTACGATCCCTATCTCACCGCCTCCCGCGCCTCGGCCATGCAGGTCGAGTCCGTTACGCTCGACGCCCTTCTCGCCGGCTCCGACTACATCACGGTCCACATGCCGTTGACCGAGGAGACCAACAACATGATCGACGCCGCCGCCCTCGCGAAGTGCAAGAAGGGCGTCCGCATCGTCAACTGCGCCCGCGGCGGCATCGTCAACGAGAAGGCTCTCGTCGAGGCGCTCAAGAGCGGCCAAGTCGGCGCCGCCGGCCTCGATGTGTTCGAGACCGAGCCTCTTCCGAAGGACAGCGAGCTGCGCTCCGCCCCCAACATCGTTCTCACCCCCCACATCGCCGCCTCCACCACCGAGGCCCAGGAGTCCGTGGGCATCGAGATCGCCGAGCAGATCGCCGACGTCCTCCTCCACGGCGCCGTGCGCAACGCGGTCAACCTGCCCTCGATGGACGCCGCCTCCGCCAAGGCCCTCGCGCCCTACATCTCCCTCGGCGCCAAGCTCGGCTCCCTCGTCCAGCAGATCGCGCCCAAGCAGATCGCCAAGCTCCGCGTCGCCTACACCGGCAAGGTCGCCGACCTCGACGTCAACGCCATCACCCGCTCCTTGCAGTGCGGCTTCCTTCGCCGCATCAGCGGCGACGGCGTCAACGCCGTCAACGCGCCCACGCTCCTCCAGCGCCTCGGCCTCCAGTTCGAGGTGGTGAAGAACAGCGACGCCGGCGACTACACCGACCTCATCGAGATCGAGGCCACCGGCGGCGACGGCAGCGTCCATTCCGCCCGCGGCACGCTCATCGGAAAGAACAACGAGCCCCGCATCGTCGGCATCAACGGCCGCGAGGTCGAAGTCGCCGCCGAGGGCTCGCTGCTCGTGCTCGAGAACCTCGACAAGCCCGGCATGGTCGGCGCCGTCGGCACGCTTCTCGGCCAGGACGGCGTGAACATCGCCGACATGTCGCTCTCGCGCCTCACGCCCGGCGGCACCGCCTACATGGTGGTGCGCGTCGACCACGAGCCCAGCGCCGCGGCCCGCGACGCGATCAAGGCCAACGCGAACATCAAGCTCGCGAAGTTCGTGCAGCTCTGAGCACGAGCCGAGCTGAAGTTTAACGCAGAGGCGCGGAGACGCAGAGAAAAGATACGGCCTTAAATAACGGCTTTCTCTCTCCGCGCCTCTGCGACTCTGCGTTAAAACTGGTTTGGAGCTATGCTGATCCCGCTTCTTCTCGCCGCCCTCGCCGGCTATTTCCTCGGGGCCTTGCCCTTTGGCTGGCTGATCGCGCGCAAGTTTGGCGTGAACATCTTCGAGCACGGCTCGAAGAACCCCGGCGCGACGAACGTGAAGCGCGTGCTCGGCGGAATGTTCGGCAAGAAGGGCAAACGTGCCGGCGACTTGGCGTTTTTCCTCGATGCGCGGAAAGGGGCCGTGGCGGCGGGTTGGCCGCTGTGGCTCGGAGAATTGAACAGATTGCCCGACGGACAGGTTGGCGGTTGGTCGTCCTATGTCGGCGACTTGATGATCGCCAGGTCCGACACGATTGTGCCCCAAGCCATCACCGGTCTCGTCTTCGCCTTGATCGGTCACAGCTTCAGCTGCTGGACGCGCTTCAAGGGTGGCAAAGGCGTCGCCACCTCCGCCGGTGGCCTGATCGTCCTGCTCCCGATTCCGACCCTCATCGCGCTCGTCGCGTGGGTGATCGTCTTCCAGTTCTCCCGCTACGTCTCGCTCGCCTCGATCGTCGCCTCGGTCGCTCTGCCCGCCGCGGCTTGGCTGCTCGGCGCGCCGCATGCTTTCGCGATCCTCGCCACCGTCCTCGGGGTTTTCGTGATCGCCCGCCACCGTTCCAACATCGTCCGTCTCTGCAACGGCACCGAAAACAAGTTCGTGAAGAAGCCCGCCGAGCCCGTCTCGTCTGGCCAATCCTGATTCGCCTCTTCTAAACCGTTTCCCACATGGCTTCCGTCTCCGTCATCAACATCGGCATTTGCGGCCTCGGCACCGTCGGCCAGGGCGTGTGGAAACACATCGAGCGCGCCCGCCCCGAGCTCGAGGCCCGCCTTGGCGCCAAGCTCGTGCTCGCCCGCGCCTCCGTCCGCGACCTCGACAAGAAGCGCGCTGTGCGCCTCAAGGCCGACCAGCTCACGACCGACCCGCTTACCATAGCCACCGATCCCGAGATCCAGATCGTGTGCGAGCTCATCGGCGGCACCGGTCTCGCCCGCAAGGTCACCCTCGAGGCGCTGAAGCGCGGCAAGACCGTCGTCTCCGCCAACAAGGCCCTTCTTTGCGCCCACGGTCCCGAGCTCTTCGCGACCGCGCACAAGCACGGCGGCCAGTTTTTCTTCGAGGCCTCGGTCGCCGGCGGCATTCCGATCATCAAGGCCCTGCGCGAGGGGCTCGTCGCGAACAAGTTCCGCCGGATCTACGGCATCCTCAACGGCACCTGCAACTACATCCTCACCCGCATGGAGCGCGAGGGTTTGGCCTACCCGGTGATTCTCAAGGAGGCGAAGGAGCTGGGTTACGCCGAGGCCGACGAATCGCTTGACGTCGAGGGTTGGGACACCGCCCACAAGGCCGCGGTGCTCGCCTACCTCGCCCATGGCACCTGGGTGCCGACGAAGAAGATGATCGTCGAGGGCATCACTCAGCTCACCCAGGCCGACCTTACCTTCGCCCGCGAAAACGGCTACGCGATCAAGCTGCTCGCCGTCATCGAGCGCGACCTCGAGCGCAACGCCCTCTCCGTCGGCGTGTGGCCCGCGCTGCTCCCGCTTTCGAAGGCCATCGCGAACGTCAACGAGGTCTACAACGGCATCTCCGTCTCCGGCGACGTCGTCGGCGAGACGACCTACATCGGCCGCGGCGCCGGCCAGGACCCGACCGCCAGCGCGGTCATTGGCGACATCATCGACGCCGCCTCGCTCCTCGTGCGTGGCGCCGCCGTCCTTCCGCCCGCGCCCGCGACCAGGCTCGCGCTCACCCCGCCCGACGCCCTGCGTTCCCGCCACTATCTGCGTCTCGACGTGAAGGATCAGCCGGGCGTGCTCGCCAAGATCGCGAGCTGCACCGCCAAGGCCGGCGTGAGCATCGCCAGCCTCGTGCAGCGTCCGAGCGAGAAACCTGACGCCGCGTCGCTCCTCCTCACCACCCACGAAAGCAGCGAAGCCGCCATCCGCCTCACCGTGAGCCGCCTCGCCAAGCTCAACTGCACGCTCGGCAAGCCGCTGCTCCTCCGCATCGCGGATTTCTGAGGAAAACGAACCCATCGACCACGGATTTCACGGATTGTCACGGATAAGAAACGGACGGATTGAATCCGTGTTCATCCGTGCGATTCGTGGTTAAATAAAAAGCCCCGAATAGCCTGCCGCCCGCCCATGTCCTCCCCGGTTCACATCGACATCGACCACTTGGCCACGCTCTCCCGTCTCGCGCTCACGCCCGAGGAAAAGGCGAAGTTCTCCGCGCAGCTCGGCGACATCCTCGGCCACATCGAGCAGCTCAAGCAGGTGAACGTCGACGGCGTCGAGCCGACCGCGCACGCCACGCCGATCTTCAACGTCCTTCGGCCCGACGAGCCGCGCCCGGGCCTCGCCGTCGATCAAGCCCTCCGCAACGCCCCCGCCCAGCGCGACAACATGGTGCTGGTGCCGCGCGTGGTTGAGTGAACCGGCGGCTTTGCGGGTTTGGTTAGGTTTTGCTCCGAGGTGGGCGGGCGCGTCCCCGTGCCCGCTGCTTGGGGATCGAACGACGGGCGCAGGGACGCGTCCGTCCACCTTGGCGGTTGTGTCAAACCTTGTCCTCGGCCAGCGACGTGGCGGTCGGCTCGACATCGAGCGAAACCGAAAAGGACGAGGCAGAGCCATGAGGTGCCGCCAAACGCACCCGCGCGGAGGCGGTGCTCGGCGCGGTCAAGGTGTTTGGACAGGGGCGCCCCGCGGCGAAGGCGTCGAGCGCCGCGATGACCCCGGCCGCGATGGAGTGAAGCGCCTCGCGCGTGAAAAATCCCTGGTGGCCGGTGACGAGCACGTTGGGCAGCGCGACCAGCCGCGCCAAAACCTCGTCGCGCAGGCCTTGATCCGAGTGGTCTTCATAGAAGAGCGCGGCCTCGTCTTCGTAGACGTCGAGGCCCAGCGCGGACAGGCGTCCGGTCTCGATCGCCTCGAGCACGGAACGCGTTTCGAGCAAGCCTCCGCGGGAAGTGTTGAGCAGCACCGCGCCGCGTTTCATCCAGCCCAGCGTGGCCCGGCTGACGAGGTGCCGGGTGGCGGGCAAAAGAGGGCAGTGCAGGGAGACGATGTCCGCCTCGCCAAGCACCGCGTCGAGTTTTCCGAATTCGAACCCGCAGTGCAGGGATTCGGGAGCGGGGTGCGGATCGTGGGCGAGCACGCGCATGCCGAAGCCTTGGAAAATACGTCCCACACCGCGACCGATCCTGCCCGCGCCGACGATGGCGGCCGTCTTGCCGTGCAGGTCGAAACCGAGAAGGCCCTCGATGGAGAAATTGCCCTCGCGCACCCGCGAATAGGCCTGGGGGATGCGGCGCACGAGCGCGAGGAGCAGGGCCACGGTGTGCTCGGCGACGGCGTGCGGCGAATAATCGGGGACGTGGGTGACCGTGAGGCCGAGGGCGCGCGCGGTTTCGAGATCGACATGGTTGTAGCCGGCGGAGCGGAGCGTGACGAGGCGCACGCCGTGATCGGCAAGGGCGGTGAGCGCGGAGGCGTCGGCGCGGTCGTTTACGAAGAGGCTTACCGCGGGGCATCCCTCGGCGAGGGCGGCGGTGTGCCGGTCGAGGCGGGCTTCGAGATAACGCAGGGCGTGGCCGGCGCGGGCATTGGCGGCGTCGAGAAAGCGGCGGTCGTGCGGCTTGGCGCTGAAGACGGCGGTTTGCATGGCGGGTGGGACTGGGCCAGCGTAGCACGCGGGGACCGTGCGACGGGGGCGAGGGTTGCGGCGCGGAACGGAGGTCTAGGACTTGGTTGAAATGCAGGCGGTTGGCGAGAGTGGATTCGGCGCGGTTTCAAGTTTTCACCGCCCGCTTATGATTGAGACGGAATAAGTAAGCCGCGGTTCCGGCTCGCCTTGAATTCGTGACGGCGAAGATTCGCGCGATGGTTCTGAAAACGCGGAGTTGGCGGCGCGCCCTGCTGCGCTGGGTGCTTGTCGCATCGATGGCTTACCTGTCGGTGTGCGGCATCGTGGCCTGGCAAAAAGAGGCGATTCTTTTTCCGATGCACGGTCGCGAACGGGCGGCGGGCAAGACGGCGCCGGCGGCCTACGAAACCTGGTGGCAAACGATGCGCGATGGCACGCGGGTCGAGGGCTGGTGGTTGCCGGCTCGCGACGCCTCGGCGGAGAAGCCCGCGCCGGCGGTGCTGGTGTTTCATGGCAACGGGGAGCTGATCGACGATTCGCGGGACTTCGCGGAGGTGTGGCACGAGCTCGGCGCGAACGTGCTCTTGGTCGAGTATCGCGGCTACGGACGCTCCGACGGCGAGCCGGGCATAACGAGCTGCAAGGGCGATTCGCTGGAGTGGTTCGACCGCGTGGCGGCGCGGCCGGAGGTGCGACGCGACGCGATTTTGGCGCACGGGTTTTCGCTCGGCGGCATCTTCGCGGCCGAGCTGGCGGCGGAGCGACCGGTGGCGGGGCTCGCGCTGGAGGGCACCGTCGCGAGCCTGCGCGAGGCGGCGCTCGATCGCTACGTGGGGATTTTGTTCACCCGGGAAAATTTCGACGCCGCGGCGGTGTTGCGCCGACTCGATCCGCGCGTGCCAGTGCTGCTCACCCACGGGCGGCGCGACAACGTGGTGAGCTTTCGCCATCACGGGCTGCTCGCCGCCGCGCGTCCCGGCGCGACGGCATTGGCGGGAGATCATGACCATTATCCGCTGTCGACGCAGGAGCGGCCGGACCTGTTGCGCGACTTGCTCGCGCGCGCGGTGGAATACGGATCCTCGCCGAAGTTCGCGGAAGGGGGCGCGCGATGAAGCCGCGCCGTGTGTTGGCCTGGCTGTGCGGGCTGCCCGTGGTCGGCTATGTGGCTTTCTGCGCCTTGGTCGCGCATAACAAGGAGGCGATGCTTTACCCGAGCCACGGGCGGGATCGGGCTCTGGGCAGAACCGCGCCCGCAGGTTACGAGACGTGGTGGCGCGAGCTTCCTCAAGGCGGCCGGGTCGAGGCCTGGTGGCGGCCGGCGGAGGGGGCGTCTGCCGAAGCGCCTGCCCCCGTGGTCATGTATTTTCACGGCAACGGCGAGTTGATCGACGACCAGCGCCAGACGGTGGAACTGTGGCACAAGCTCGGCGTGTCGGTGCTCGTGTGCGAACATGTCGGCTACGGACGCTCGGACGGCACGCCGGCCTTGGAAAACGACCTCTCGAATGGCGTCGCGTGGTATGACCTCGTCGCGAAGCGCCCGGAGGCGCGGCGCGACAAGATCCTCGCGCATGGATTTTCGTTGGGCGGATCCTTTGCCGCGCAGCTCGCCGCGCGCCGGCCGGTGGCGGGGCTGGTGTTGGAGAGCACGTTCTCCAGCCTGCCGAGCATGGCGCGCCGTATGGGCGTGTGGCTTTATTTCGGCGGCGAGCGCATGGACAGCGCGCGCGTTTTGCGGGAACTCGACCCGGCGGTGCCGGTTTTGGTGACCCATGGACGCGGAGACACGGTCATCCCGGTCGCGGAGGGGAGAAAACTCGCCGCGGCGCGGCCTGGGGCGCGTTACGTCGAGGGCGATTATCCGCATGTCCCTTGGGCGCAGAACGAGCCGGGGCAGGTCTTGCTCCGCGATTTTCTCCAGGCCGCGGGCGTCGCGGGGGTAACGACCGCCCTCGCATCTCGCTAAATGAAAAAGGCGGGGGAACACGAAGTTCCCCCGCCGGACGTCGGGCGATTGTCTGGCGCGATGGTTTTTCTTAACGCACGGGCCAGGAGCGGCGCTCCTGCTTGGGCGTGGGCGTGGAGGGCTTGGTTTCCGCGGGGGTGGCGTGTTTGACGGCGGGGGCGGGCGTGGCGGGCTGGGCTTTGCGCGGGAGGGGAGTGACGCGCAGCGCCACGGGGTTGCCGGTGACTTCGCCGCCGGGGTTGGTGACGACCAATTGATAGGTGCCGGCCGCGTCGAGGCCCGCCGGAGAGAGGTGCAGTTCGGCGGTCGCGGCAGAGGGGTTGCCGAAGATGGGGACTCCGTCCTTGCGCCAGGAGTAGGTCAAGACCCCTTCGCCGCTCGCGGTGGCTGAGAGCACGACTTCCTTGCCCTCGGTGGTCTCAAGCGCGGAGGGGGCCTGCGTGGTGATGGTCGGCTTGGGGAAGGGGACCAGCTGGTAGCCGTTGATGTAGTGGGTCGAGGCCGCGTTTTTGCTCGTGCGGAAGGCGATGGCGCCGCTCTCGTCGGCGACGGCGTGCAACTTGCCCCAGGTGGTGGAGTCGTTCGGCGTGCTGTCGGTCATGGGCGTGGCGGGCTTGGTCAGGGTGCAGGCGCCGGACACGAGCTCGAATACGTTGCCGGCGGGCGAGCCGGAGGTCTCCACGAAGGAGGGCTCGTTTTGCGGGACGTTGGCGGCGTCGAGAGTGAAGCGGCTGCCGCCGAGCGAGCCTTCGCTCGAGCCGTAGAAATAGACGACGTAGTGGGCGCCGGGTTTGATGCCGGAGATCTTGTGCACGGAGGCGTTGCCCGGGCGGTAGATGCTCCAGCCGGTGTCCATCAAACCGAGGGGCCCGAGCTCCGTCGCGCCGGCGCGGGATCCGTTGGGCTCGGTGCGAGATGCGCCGGGGTCGAGATCCTGGATGTCCAGCGAGATGCTGAGTTTGGCGGCGTCGGCCTGCCCGCCGGCGGAACTCAGGGCGGTGTCGACGGCGGAGTTGCAGGGATAAAGGCCGGGCGTGGTCGTCCGGTTGCTCGGGATCGGATTCGGGCGCGTGATGATGTTCCAGGTCGTGCCCTCGACCGGGGCGGCGGCGGAGAAGGCCCAGCCCTTGCCGGGCGCGGCGATGGTCTGGGTGACGGCCGTGGCGACGTTCGCTTTGGACGGAGGGCGGGCCGAGGTCAGGCTGACGAAAATCGCCGGCGTGCCTTGGGCGTGGGCGAGCGAAGTCAGCAGCATGAGAAGTCCTGACGAGACGAGGGCGGTGCGGAGGGGATGTGTCATGGGGATGTCGATGGGTTGTCTGACTGGCTGGGAAACTAGCTGCGGAAAATGCGCGGGGCGCCGCGGCCGGCGGGCATGGCCGGGCCATGGGGGAGATGTTCGCGCATGGGCGAAAAACTCCCGGCGACGGGGAAAAGGCGGCGAGGGAACTCAGGGCTTGGCGGCGCGCGGGACGAGTTGGAAACCGTTAACGAAGTGCCTGCCCGAGCTGTTTCTGCCCGTGCTGAACTCGATCTGCCCCTTCGAGTCGGCGACCGCGGGCATGTCGACCCAGGTGGTGCCGGAGGGGCTCGGCGTTATCTTAGAGGTCTCGGGATTGTAGGTGAGCACGGAG
>CBIHRE010000145.1:0-10274 GCA_966212385.1 uncultured Akkermansia sp.
GGAGCCGTCGGGGCGGAGGAAGGCGAGCGCGCCGGTCTTTTTGTCGACGCGGACCAGGAGGGCGGGGCTGGAGACGTCGAGGTGGTCCGAGGCTTCTTTGACGCGAACGCGGGCGTCGCCGGCGGGTTGAACGACGACGAGGCTGGGGTGCGTGGTATGCGGGCGGCCGAGGTTGGCGTTGACGCGCACGATGTCGGGCCCGTGGAAGAGGATGTTCTTCACCGTGTCGCCGACGCGGATCTGCACGCCGTGCTCGAGGCGGGCGAAGGCGAAGCCGCCGGAGTCGGCGCGGGCGAGCGCGGGGGCGAGAGCCAGCTGGTCGGCGGAGTCAAGACCGGCGGGCGCGGCCAAGGCGGGCAGGGCGAGGACGGGCAGGCCAAGGGTGAGCAGGATGACGCGGGTGCGGGGCGACAGGCGGGGGAAAATCATGGATACGAAGGGATGCGGAAAACGGGGAAAGAAACGAAGCCCGGCCCTCGGGGGGAAGGGCCGGGGACGGGATCGCTGAAGGATTTCAAATAAATATACAGCCGTTCCGGTCCTACTTTGTTAAGCAATGCGGCCTCGTTGCGTCTTTGCTCGTGGTCCGCCGCTTGCAGGTGATCCGAACCGCGCCCGCGAGCCGGCGGCCTGCGGGCGCGGTCCTGATTAACATAGTAGAACCAGCCGAGCGCGATCAGCGGCGGGCGGCACCGTGGCGGCGGCCGCGGCGCAGACCGACGGCGCCCAAGCCGGCGAGGCCGGCGATGGCGGCGAAGGCGGAGGGCTCGGGGACGGCGGCGACGGTCACATCGGCGAAGGTGGTGCCCCAGCGAATCTCGTCCCACGCGGCGGAGTTGCCATCGTAGTCGGAGAGGGAGAGTCGGTCGAACTGGATGGTTTTCCCGCTGACGGTGGTGCCGCCGACGGAGGGTTCGCCGATGCCGAGGGTGGGATCGATCCAGACGGTGACGGAGTCCTGGCCGGCGGTGGCGGACAGGGTGAATTTGACGACGAAGAGATGGACGGCGGTGTTGGCGGTGACGCCGGTGCTGGTGTAGGCCTCGTTGACGCCAAAATCATAGGCGTTGCCGGTGTTGCCGCCGTTGGTGGTCAGGCCGGCGGTGAAGTTGCGGTTGGCGTCCGCCGTGTTGGTGTTGTAGAGATCCAGCATCTGATAAGTCGTGGCGCCGGTCTCGCGACCATTCTGGAACAGGAAGCTGAGATAGCGCGTGCCGGTGGTCGCGTTGGTGACCGCGAGGGAGCTGTCGAGCAGGCGGTAGACGCGGCCGCTGTTGCCGGCCACGATCTCGCCGCCGGTGGTGTTGTTCGGCACGCCGACCTTGTCTCCGCTGGAGCCGAGGTAGAGGGGATCGGAATAGGTGAGCGACCCCGTGGAGATCGCGGGCTTCACGTTGCCGAAATCGATTCCGGTCCAGTCGCCGGTATAGCCGGACACGGTGGGGCTGGGGACGGTGTTTTGAATCTGTCCGACCGTGTAGCCGGAGAAGGATTCGGTGCTGAGGAGGGTCGCGTGGGCGACGGGGCCGCCGACGGCGGCGATCGCGAGGAGGACGCCCGTGTTTCGGGCCAGGTGTTTCGTGTTCATTTAGTTGAGGTATGGGTCGGCCCCGCTTTCGTGTGCGGCACACGGAACGGGTCCGCGCGAGTAGCGAAAGCGGGGTGCCGAACCCGACATCGATTCCTGAAAAATTTTCGCGCCCTCGCCGTTTCAAGCGGGAGTCGCCGAGGCGGGGCTCGCGAGACGGGGGCGAAACGGGCTTACGAAGCCTCCGGGGCGGGCGGGGTTCGAGCCGCGAGCGCGTGCTCCGCCTCGCGGACGAGGACGCGGGCGTTGATCCAGTCGAACCAAAATACGTCGCGCTCCCGGCTCTGCGGGAGGGCGCTGTCGGGACGGGAGTCGGAAATGGCGCGCGCTTCCGCCAGGGCGCGATCCGCCTCGTCGCGCCAGCCGAGCCGGTCGAGGGAGAGGGCTCGGATGGCCAGCGCGGCGGCGCGCCGCGGAGGATTCTCGTTGCGATAGGAGAGACAACGCTCGGCCCATTCGATGGCGCGGTCGGGGTGCCCGGCCCGATATTCGAAGAGGCAAAGGGAAAAGGCGCTCCAGCCCGCCATGTGGGCGTTGCTGTCCGCAGAGGGACCGGCGGGGGAAAGAGTTCCGCGGACGCGCTCCGCCAGAGGGGCGAGTTGTCCCAGTATCCCGGCGTCGGCGGGCTTTAGCAGGGCGGCTTTGATCACCTGCTCGGCGACAACCGTGTTACTGGTTTTTCCGAAGCGCCCCAGCGTCAGTTCCCGGAAGTGGCGGTAACGTTCGTCGTCCCCCGCTTCGCAAATGGCGGCGACGGCGGGAACGAACTCCCGCGAGATGGCGTCGGTGTCGGCGTCTTCGCAGTGCGCGATGGCGACGCCGAAAGCATGGTAGCGAGCGGCGGCCTCCGGCCAGCGGCCGGCGAAGACGTGCCAGATGCCGAGTTTGCCCATGAGATTGACGCACTCCAAGGACGGCGGGATGTAGGCGATGGGCGGCGCGCCGACGAGGGCGTCCGCCTCGGCCGGTTTGCCATGGGACAGGAGCACGGCGGCCTCCGAGATGCGTTCTCGGACTTCTGCGCGCTGGCGCAGGTCAGCCTCGACGGCGCGGGCTTGCTCGGCCTCTTGGCGGAGCCGCGCCTGTTCGCGCCGGGCCTCGCGTTCGCGCAGGAAAAGCCAGGTGGAGGTGCCGAAGCCGGCGCTCAGGGCCACGGCGACCACGGCGCCGGTGACGAACACGCTGCGGTTGCGGCGCACCAGTTTTCCCAAGCGGTAGAGCCTTCCGCCCGGGTGGGCGGACACCGTCTCGTGGGCGAGCCAGCGGGCGAGGTCGGCGGCGAGGGCGTTGGCCGTTTGATAGCGCGTCTGCCGGTCCGTCGCCACGGCGCGAAGCACGATCCAGTCGAGGTCCTCACGAAGCGCGGCCACGAGTTTCCGCGCGGAGACGCCGCGCCGGGCGGCCGCCGTTGCGAGAGCTTCCTGGTCCATTTCGCCGAGCAACGCGGAGGGAGGCCGGGGCCGCCGTTGTTCGATGGTCCGGAAAAGCGAGGCGGGCCCGCTGCGGGTGGACGCACCCGGAGTGTCGAAGGGGGGACGCCCGGCGAGCAGTTCGCAGAGGAGGACGCCGAGGCTGTAAACGTCGCTGCGGGTGTCGATGTCGGTGCCGTCGCCCGCCGCCTGCTCGGGGCTCATGTAGGCGGGCGTGCCGGCGGGGCGGAGCTTGGCCTCGGCGGGGTCCTCGACGGGCGCGGCGTCGGCGGGCCGGGCGATGCCGAAGTCGATGAGCTTGGGGACGGAGTGGCCGTCCTGGAGCGTGACGAGGATGTTGGATGGTTTGATGTCGCGATGGATAACGCCCTTTTGGTGGGCGTGCTGCACCGCGTGGCAGATGCGGATGAAGAGATCGAGCCGGTGCGGGAGATCGAGCCGGTGCTCGTCGCAATAGTCGGTGATCCGCGTTCCTTGGACCCACTCCATGACGAAGTAGGGCAGGCCCGAGGACGTGGCGCCGGCTTCGAGCACGCGCGCGATGTTGGGGTGGTCCATCAGGGCCAGGGCGCGGCGCTCCATCTCGAACGAGGCGAGGCCGACCGGGCCGTCCATCCCCGGGCGGATGATTTTCAGCGCGACGTGACGGCGCACCGGTTCCAACTGCTCCGCCTTGTAAACCACTCCGCAGCCGCCTTCGCCGAGTCGGCGCAGGAGTTTGTAGCGGTCGATGACCAGGCCCCGGTCGGCGGACCCGGCTTCCGATCGGGCGGCGGCATCGGATTCCCCGGGCCGCGGCAGCACGAAATCGGCCTGCGGGGCGAAATCGAAAAACTTGCCGGCGGTCTCCTCGAGGGCGAGCAGGCGCGAGAGGCGGATTTTCAGCGCCGGCGAATCCGCGCAATGCGCCTCGAGGAACGCTTCGCGTTCGGCCGGGATCGACAGCCGTTTCGCTTGCTCGAAGAGCTCGTCGGCGCTCGGGCGGGCGGGGCCGGGCGTTTCGTTGGACGGGGTCATCGCATTTCCTCGATGAGGGCGAACAGACAGGTGCGCGCGTAGTGCCAGCGGCGCTCGATGGTGCGCTCGGTGAGGCCGAGGCTGAGGGCGATCTCGCGGTTGGTGAATCCGCCGAAGAACTTCAGGCTGACGATGCGGGCGTTTTCCGGATCCTCGTTCGCGAAGCGGGCGAGGGCCTCGTCGATCAGGAGCACGCGGTCGTCGGTCGGAATCTCCGCGACGTCGATCGCCTGCGAGAGGCGAAGGTGGCCGTGTTTCAGGCTCGATCGTTTGCGGGCGCGGTCGACGAGGATGTGGCGCATCGCCAAGGCGGCGGCGCGGAAGAAGTGCTCGCGGTCGTTCCATGCGCGTTTGTCGCGACTCGCGAGGCGGAGCCAGGCTTCGTGCACGAGCGCGGTGGCCTGGAGCGTCAGGCCCGGGGGCTCGGCCGCGACGCATGCGGTGGCGAGGCGGCGCAGCTCGTCGTAGACGAGGGGAAGAAGCTCGTCGGGTGCCTCTTTGTCGCCGCGCGCGAGCGCGTCGAGAAACTGGGTGAGTTCAGACATGCGCGAGCAAGGGCACGAGGGGTGGGGCCGGAGGCACGGGAGACGCCAGCCGCGGGGCGGGCTGGAAAAGCAGGAGCGTGTTAAGGGAGCGCGCCGCATGAATTCAATCCCGGGCTTGCGGCGAGGCGGACGAATGAAGCGCGAACAGTATGGCGCGGCTGGAGGAGCTCGCGAGCCGCGCATCATGAGCCGGAGGCGGTTAAGTTTTTTTAAGTCATGTGTCGGGTTCGGGCGCCTCGTTTCGCTTCTCCCGCGAATCCCCTTGGTCTGCCCCAAAACGTCAGACCGGGCGCCCCTAGCTTTCGAAAAAATGAACATGCCCCCTCTCTCCACGAGTCTGCGCGTCCTTTTCGCGACCGCCGCCATAGGCGGCTCGGTCGCTCGCGCCGACTTGCTTAGCACCGAATCCTTTTCCGGCTTCACGGTCGGAAAGCAGATCCAGACCGCGATACCGAGTTCGGCCGTGGCCGGCTACACGGGCGACTGGACCGGCGTCGATTTCGGCGCGGCCAAGCCCACGGCGTTTTTGGGGTCTCTGGTCTACTCCGATCCCCGCTACCTGCCGACCGGCGGCGACAAGGTCGGCGTGCTTCCCAACACCTCCGGTGGCGAGATCACCGCCAACAACAGCGGCCGCGTTTACCGCCTGCTCGACAACACCCTGAAGGTCACCGACTCCACCGTCGGCACCCGCTACCTCAGCTTTCTCTTTGTCAGCGGTCAGCAAACGGGGGCCACGACCTATCAGATGCTGTCGCTCTACGACGGAGGCACAGCGGACGCCGCGCGCAATTTCGATGTCGGCGTGACCACCAACGGCGGCCTCGCCGGGACCCAATACAACTTTGGCGTCGATAACAGCTACACGAACACCGGTGTGACGGCCACCACGGCGGTGCGTCTGGTCGTCGTGAAGTTCTCCCTTTCCGCGACCGCGGCCCAGGACTCCGTCACCGTATGGGTCGATCCCGTGCTTGGCGCCGGAGAGCCCGCCGGCGGGACCACTGTCACTGGAAAAAACATCACTTTTGATCGCCTCGCGCTGTCCGACTACGATGGCAACTCCGCCGGCTGGGACGAGATCCGCTGGGCCACCACCTTCGACGAGGCCACCCTCGGCCCCGTGCCGCCGACGAGCACCCCCGCGCCCGGAACCTTCGTCCAGGATGCGCAGGGTGTGACCTTGGAAACCGCCACCGGCTTCACCCGCGTAGAGGTCTGGGCGCCGGGAATATTCCGCGTCGTGCATGCCCCGCTTTCGGGAGTCCCCGCGTTTTCCAGCCTCACGGTCAACACATCGCCCGCGACGACCGCGTGGACTCTGAACAACGACGCGGGCTGGCTCACGCTGAGCACGGCCAAGGGTTCCGCGCGACTGGAGATAGCCACCGGGCGGGTGATTTTTGCGGACCCCGGCTCGACGACTTGGTTCGCGGAGGCGTCCGGGGGGACCAGCCTCCAGCCCACGACCATCGGAGCCTTTTCCGAACCCAGCAGGATCGTCCGCCAAAACTTCTCCCTGCCGGCGGGCGAGGCGATCTATGGCTTCGGCCAACAACAGGACGGCGCCATGAATCAGGTCGGCCGCGTCGTGACACTCCTGCAGGAGAACATGAAAGTCGGCGTGCCTGTCTGGCTCTCCAACAAAGGCTACGCCGTCCTCTGGGACAACCCCGCCGTCACCACCGCCGACATCGGCTCGACCACCCCCGGCACGCTCTCGGTCAGCTCCGAGGCGGGCAAGGCCGTGGATTACTATTTCTTCGCCGGCCCGACGCCGGACCAAGCCATCGCCGGCTATCGCGCTCTGACCGGCGCCGCGCCGATGTTCGCCAAATGGGCCTGGGGCTTCTGGCAATCCAAGGAGCGCTACCAAAGCGCGCAGGAGCTGATCGACGTGGTGGACCAGTATCGCTCCCGGAGCATCCCCATCGATGGCATCATCCAGGACTGGCAATACTGGCCCGCGCTCAACCAGAGCACCGCGAGCGGAGGCTGGGGCTCGCACGAATTCGACCCGACCCGCTACCCCGATCCCGCCGCGCTCACCGCGGCGCTGCACGCCCGCAACATTCACGCGCTTATCTCCGTCTGGGCCAAGTTCGACGTCACCAACTCCGGCGTCAGCATCCCGAACCTTCAGGCGCTCGACGCCATCGGCGGCGCCTATTCGCCGCCGATCCCCTACGTTTTCCCGGCCGGCCAAGGAAAATGGTATGATCCCTTCAACGCCGCCGCGCGGCAGATCTATTGGAGCCAGCTCTCGCAAAAAATCTTCGCCCGAGGCTGGGACGGCTGGTGGCTCGACGCTTCCGAGGCGGAGCTAAGCGGCAAGTGGGGCGAGTTCCGCAACTTCGAGACCGCGTTGGGCTCGGGCGCCAAATTCTTCAACGCCTACCCGCTCATGCACACGAGCGCGGTCTACGCCGGCCAGCGCGCGGAGACCTCGCAAAAACGCGCCATCATCCTCACCCGCTCCGCCTACGCCGGCCAGCAGCGCAACGCCGCCATCACCTGGTCCGGCGATATCAACGGCCAGACTCCCGGCGGCTGGTCCGTTTTCGCCAAGCAGATCCCCGCGGGCCTCAACTTCGTGTCCACCGGCATCCCTTATTGGAACACCGACATCGGCGGCTTCGGCAGCAGCGATCCCGCCAACGCCGCCTATGCGGAACTTTTCACCCGCTGGCTTCAGTTCGGCGCCTTCTGCCCCATGTTCCGGGTCCACGGCACCGACTACGCGAAGGAGGTCTGGCGTTTCCCCGCCGCGACGCAGCCCGTCCTGATCGACTACATCAAGCTGCGGTATCAGCTCTTCCCCTACATCTACTCGACCGCATGGCGGGTGACGGACCAGGGCTACACGATGATGCGTCCGCTCGTGATGGATTTCCCGGCGGACAGCCAGGCGGCCAACATCCCCGATCAGTTCATGTTCGGCCCGGCCTTGCTCGTGAACCCCGTCACCAGCGCCGGCGCGAGCACCCGGCAGGTTTATCTGCCCGCCGGCGCCACCTGGTATGACTTCTGGACCGGCGACAGCCAAGCTGGAGGCGCCACCATCGCCGCCGCCGCGCCCATCCAGACGATCCCGCTTTACGTCCGCGCGGGCTCCATCCTGCCTATGGGCCCCACCGTGCAGCACACGGCGGAGGCCGCCGGCTTCACCGAACTGCGCGTCTATCCCGGCGCCGACGGCTCCTTCAGCCTCTATGACGACGAAGGCGACAACTACGGCTACGAGTCGGGCGCCCGCTCCACGATCTCTCTTTCCTGGAACGACTCTACCAAGGTGCTGACCATCGGCGCCCGGCAGGGCTCCTTCCCGGGCATGAGCGCCAATCGCGTTTTCCGTGTCGTCTTCGCCCGCAGCGGCCGCGGTGCGGGCCTGGTCACGGGCCAGCTTCCCGATGTGGTGGTCAACTACGACGGCACGGCCGTGAACGTCGCGATGCCCCCGCTCCCCGAGCTGCCGCCCGCCCCGACCGGTCTCTCCGCCACCCTCTCCTCGGGCCGTCCGCTCCTGACCTGGAGCGCCGTGTCGTCCGGGGGCGAGGTCCTTTACGGAGTGCGTCGCGCCGTGCAGGCCGGCGGCAGCTACGCGATCGTCGCCGACAATCTTTCCGCCACCCAGTTCATCGACACCGGCGCGCTCCCCGGGACGAGCTACCACTATGTGGTCTTCGCTCGAAATGTGGCTGGCGTGGGCCCCGTCTCCACCTCGGTCGTCGCGACGGCCGCGGGCAATTCCTTGCAGGCCCATCTGAGCTTCAACGAGGCGGGCGGCGCCACGGCCGCCGACGCCCGCGGCCACGCCGGGCACGGCCCCCAGGCCCACGGGCCCGCCCGCCTCGCCGGCCGCGGCGGAAACGCAGTGTCGCTCGACGGCGTCAACGATCACGTGAGCCTGCCGACGGGCGTCGTCGGCTCGCTCAACAACTTCACCATCACGTTCTGGACCAAGCTCGACGCCCTCGCCGACGGCGCTCGGCTCTTCGACTTCGGCACGGGCACCTCGAACTACATGCGGCTGACGGCCCGCGACGCGGCCACCGGCGCGCTCCGCTTCGCCATCACCACCACCGGGGCCGGCGCGGAGCAGCGCGTCGATGGCGCGGCCTCGGTGCCCACCGGCGCCTGGACCCACGTCGCGATCACCGTCGGCCAGGGCCTCGGCGTCCTCTACGTCAACGGCGTGGAGACCGGCCGAAACGCAGCGCTTAGCCTCACGCCGCTCGACCTTGGCTCTACGACACAGAACTGGATCGGGCGTTCGCAATCCGCGGGCGATCCCTACCTAGGCGGCCAGGTGGACGATTTCCGCATCTATGGCGGCGCGCTCTCCGCGAGCGAGGTGCAGGCCCTCGCCAACGGACCGGCCGGCGCCCTCCGCGTTCCGTGGAGCAGCCAGGACATCGGCTCGACCACGCTCGCCGGCTCGGCCGCGTCCACCGCGCCTGAAAGTCGCGTCGCCCTCACCGCGTCGGGCGCCGACATCTTCGGCGCGTCGGATAATTTCCACTACGCGTATCGTTCGTGGACGGGCGATGGCGCGCTCACCGCGAGGATCTCGGGAGTCACCGCCGCCGATCCCTGGACCAAGGTCGGGATCATGTTCCGCGAGTCGCTCACCGCCAACGCCCCGAACATCCTGCTGGCCGTGACGCCTTCCAATGGTTGCACCGTGCAATACCGCTCCAGCGCGGGCGGTGCCACGAGCTGGAGCGCCGTGTCGGGCGTCGCCGCGCCCCAGTGGCTGCGGCTGGTCCGGGCGGGCAATGTGTTTACGTCCTATCGTTCGGCCGATGGCGCCACCTGGACTCAGGTCGGTTCGCCGATCACGCTGGCCTTGCCTTCGGCCGCCTACCTCGGCCTGGCGCTCACCTCGCACAACAACGCCGTGTTGGCCGCGGCGCAGTTCGACGAGATCGCCATCTCTGATCCCGCGCTCGTCGCCCCGGCGGGCCTCTCCGCGGGTTATGCCGCCGGTCAGGTTTCGCTCGCTTGGCAAAGCGCCGCCGGCGCGCAGGCCTACAACGTGAAACGCGCCGGTTCCGCCGCCGGTCCCTTTACGGCGGTCGCGCGCGGTGTCGCGACCACGAACTATGCCGACACCGTCGCGGCCGACGGCACGACCTACTACTACGTCGTCTCTTCGGTGAACGGCGAGCGCGAGGGCCCGGATTCGGCGCCCGTTTCGATCTCCGCGCTCAGCGCCTACCAGCAGTGGAAGCTCAATGCCGGCCTCTCGGTCGATACGCCCGACACCGCGACGCCCGATGGCGATGGTCTGCCCATCATCTTGAAATACGCGCTCAACCTGCCGCTTGGAACGCCGGAACCGGCGCCCACGGAGCTGAGTCGTTCGGGAGCAGGGGACTTGGTCTTCGCGTTCGAGCGCCGGAGCCCGGCGCCGGTCACCTATGTGGTGCAGTCCTCCACGGATTTGGTCACCTGGACGGACATCGCCACCTGCCCGGCGGGCGGAGACGTCTGGAGCGGATCGGCGACGGTGGCGGAGCAAGGCTCCGGAGCCAGCCGGACCGTGGCGATATCGGTTCCTCTGTCGGGGCAGTCGCGCAGGTTTCTCCGGGTCCGGATCGTCTATTGATCCGAATTGGTGTCCCATGAGGGGCGGGGGCGGGGGGTTGGGCCCCCCCGCCCCCCCCACGCCCCCGCTCGGGAGCACACCGC
>CBIHRE010000146.1:0-10093 GCA_966212385.1 uncultured Akkermansia sp.
GCGGCGCGGTTATAGCGGAAGGGGCGGCGGAGATTTGGCGGCACACGCGGCATAAACGGATGTCAGTCCCCATCTTCCTCGATGAATAAGAAATTGTGCCTTCTGCTTTGGGTTCCGTGCCTGCTGACCGCCGCGCCCGTTTTGCAGGTGGGAAAGTTTTCCTTTCCGGAATTCGACGCGAGCGGGGCCAAGATCCGGCGGCTCGAAGCGGAGTCGGCGAGCGGGCCCTTGGAGACGCCTGTGCTGGGCAAGGGCGCCTTGGAGTTCTTTGGACAGGGCGGGCAAAACGCGGCGGCGATCGCCCGGCTGGAGTTCGCCGACGCGGTCTACGACCGCGCGCGGTCGGTGATTCGCGGGGACGGCGAGGTTTATTTCCGCTCCGCCCAAGGCGAGGTCTGGGGCACCGGCTATTCCTACGATCTTGCCGGAGGAGAACTACGGCTGGATTCGAAGGTCGGCATACGGTTGCCGCAGGGTTTGGTCCGCGCGAGCAAGGGCGAGGTCTGGCTCGATCCTCAGGCCGACGCGGCGGGAAATATCGAGATCCGGCGGGCAGAGTTGTCGGGTGGCGTGGAGGCGAGCGGTTTGAAAGACACCAAGCTGGGCGTGGATCGGGCGAAGGCGGAGCGGGCGTCCTATACGGCGAGCGATGGTTTGCTGCGCCTGCCCGCTCCGGTGGACGTGTGGCGCAAGGAGGAGCGAGGACGGATCGATAGCGAATCCATCACGTTCGAAATCGGTCCGGTGGTGATACCGACGAAGAAGGCCGACGCGACGGAAACGGGAGGCGCCTCGGCCGAGGGCGAGGCCGAGCGCGCGAATCCTCGGTCCGGATCCTGAGGAGCTTGGCGCGTCGGGGGGGCCGGAGACGGTGCGCGCCCGTTTAGGGCGACGAAGGCGGCGCCACGTCGGCAGCTTTCGTCTCGGCAGCTGGAACGGGGCGATGTTCGAGGAGGTCCGCGACGGCGCGGATGATTTCGGCGGTGGCGGCCGCGTTGTCGGGTTCGCCGAGCGCCGCTTCCAATCGTGCGAGCGCCCGCGACAGCTCTTCCAAGAACAAGATGCGCGCGATGCCGCGCATGCGGTGGGCCTGACGGGAGGCGAGGTGCGGATCGGTTTCCCAAGCCGCGAGGATGCCGGTCCATTCCGTGCGCAGGGCATGCTCCGCCTCGGCGGCGTCGACGGGTGGCGGGACGATCGTTTTCGGCGTCGTCGGCCGGGCCGGCGCGGGAGCGGCCGGGTCGCTCAAGGGCGCGACCGCTTCGCGGATCGCTTCGAGGAGAGTCTCGGGTTGCAGGGGCTTGCTGAGGAAGCGGAAGGCTCCGGCGGCGAGGGCCTGGCTTTGTTTCTCCTCGGTGGAGTAGGCGCTCAGGACGATGACCGGGGCGGGGGCGCCGTTTTGCGCGGCGCGCAGCTTGGGCAGGATCGTCGAGCCGTCGGCGTCGCCGAGCAGCCAGTCCATGATCACGAGGTCGGGGCGGAATTCGCCGATCTTGGCCTTCGCCTCGGCGGCGGCGCCGGCCCACTCGACGGTGAAGCCCCACGAGACGAGATGATGGTTCAAGATCAGGCGGTTGTAGGCCTCGTCCTCGATCGCGAGCACACGAAGCGGACGCGAGCCGAGGACGGGCGGCGATACGCGTCCGGCGGAGGGGGCCGAGGCGGGCGAGATGGGCACGCGCACCCAGAATTGGAGCATGCCGCCCTCGCGCCGGGCGCCGACGGCGCCGCCCATCGACTCGGCCAGGCGCTGGCAGATGGCGAGGCCGAGACCCGAGCCGGAGGCGCCGGTCTCCACGGCGCGACGGCCGCGGCGGAGGGGTTTGAAAAAATCGGCGGGGTCTTCGACGGTGTCGCCGCCGGGCGAGGGGCTGCTGACCTCGATGCGGAGCTGGGCGTCGCCGGAGGACGCGTTGAGGAGGAAGGCATGCACTTCGGCACGGGGCGGCTGGCCGTATTTGAGGGCGTTGCCGACGTAGTTGGAGATGATCTGTCGCAGCTTGCCCGCGTCGCCGATCAACCAGCACGCGTCCTCGGGCACGCGGAGGACGACGCGGTCGTCCGCGCCGACGACGTGGTGGGCGGTGCTCCCGCGCACGAGGCCGCCGAGTTCGAAACGGACGGGGCGCGCGACCGGGCTGCCGTGGGTGAGGCTCGCGAAGTCGAGGGCGTTGTCGATCGTCGCCACGAGCTGGTCGGCGCAGGCCTGGATGGTGTCGACGAGGTAGGAGGAGCGGCCGCGCACGCCTTCGCGGCGAAGGAGGTGGAGGAGGCCGGTGATGCCGTTGAGCGGATTGCGAAGCTCGTGGTTGATGCTGGCGAGAAACTGGTCCTTCGCCTCGTTGACCTGGCGGAGATCGAGGGACGTGCGAAGCGCCTCCCGCTCGATCTGGCGGGCGAGCCCGTCCGCGAGCTCGAGGATCGCCTGGCGTTCGAATTTGTTCAGACGAAGATTCCAGCCGACGGCCAGGAGCCGGAGGTATCCGAGCGGCTCGGCTCCGATGGAGTTGAGCGGGATGATCCAGAGATCCTCGCGTTCGTGCCAGGTGGCGGACTCGCGGACGACGTCGTCCCAGCGCGAAAGGAGGTTGGCGTCGTTCAAGCCGGGCCGGGCGGGGACCACCTTCGGCCGACCGTTGGCGTCGCGCAGCCACACCTCCGCGAGCCCGAGGCGGAAGGTGTCGCGTAGGTGTTCGCACACGGTTTCGAGCTGGGCGGCCAGGTCCGCGTCGCGTCCCTGAAAATTGGAAAGCGAGCGAAGTTTTTCGAGGTGATCGAAGCGGCCGCCGTAGATCGTTTGCCGGAGGCGGTCGGCGGATTGCCAGAGGAGGCGCGGGGACAACAGCGATGCGACGACGTGACCGAGAAGCAGGACGCCGAGACTCGCCGCCACGCCGGGCCAGGCGAACAGGCCGGGCATCGCGAAATGGAGGGCGAGCATCAGGCCGGCGCAGACGGCGAGAAGGAGGGCCGAGCGCAAAAGCGGTTCCAGCCGATGCCCGATGCCGATGCGCAGCTCGATCCATTGGTCGGTGGCGAAGCCGTGGACGAAGAGCGCGACGTAGAGCGCCGGCGCGAGCGCGCCGAGCGCGAGGGGCGCGGTTTGCGTGAGCGGGTAGGCCGGGACGCCGAGCGAGGGCAGCAGGTCGTTTATTCCGAGCAGAATCGCGCCGAGCGCGGTGGCGACCAGCATCCGGGAACGGCCGCGCGGGACCGGCGCCGCGCGGCTCTCGCGAAGAACGAAGGCCAGCGAGACCGTCCCCGTCGCGAGCAGCGCGATGCCGGAAATGAATCCGGGGAGGAGCGATCCTTCTTGCCCGGCGTCGGCCAGCCATCGGCCGAAACCGGCGAGCCACGGGCTGAAGACCGCCGCCGCGCCGACGAGGGAAACGAGGTAGGCGAAGACGAAACGCCGCGGCGGCGAGCGTTCGAGCGCGAGATGCAGATGGTGCAGACCGGCCGCCGGAAGAAAGACGGCCGCGAACCAGGCCAGCCGGCCCCAGGTTTCCGCGCCGTGCGAAAGCCGATGCGAATGCAAAAGAAACCAGGCGAGACTCCAGCCGCAAAAACCGAGCCCGAGCAGGGCGAAGACGCGATGCTCCCTCCGTCGCGGACCGGAGACGAAAATCGCGATCGCGATGGCGAAAGCGATCGCCGTGAGTGACGCGGAAAGGAGGGCGAAGTTGCTCACGTCACGTCTCTTGTTTTCGACCCGTCGCGGACGCCGGCGAGCGGGGCGGGCGCGTCGCGCCGGTCGCGCTTGGCCCCGACGTGAAACCGCCTTGCTGGGCGTAGGCCTGGAGCGCGCCGCTGGTGTGCACGCCGAGTTTGGCCATGATGTTGCGCCGGTGCGTCTGCACGGTGGTGGCGCTGAGGCAGAGGATGACGGCGATGTCCTCGTTGGTCAGCCCTTCGCCGAAGAAGGCGAGGATCTCCTGTTCGCGCGGCGAAAGGATCTTGGACACGGAGACCGGCGAATGGGCGAACTCCTCGAGAAGCGCGCGCGCGGTCGGGCTTTGGTAAACGCGGCCTTCCATCGCCGCGAAGACGGCGTCGATGAGGTGCGAGGGCGGGTCGTCCTTGTGGACGAAGCCGTCGAAGCCCATTTGGTCGATCTGAAGCAGCGAGGCGGCGGTGGCGGCTCCGCTCAGCCAGATCCAGCGAATGGCGGGGAAACGTTCCCGAAGCTGGCGCAAAAGAGTCTCCTCCTCCTTCGACCCGAGATGAAAATCGGCCAGGGCGATGTCCACGCCGCGAAGCAGGGCCTCCTCGGCCAAGGCGGCCGAGGCCGAGGGAAACACCTTCACCACGTCCAATCCCTCGGCCTGGCGCAGAACCGCGGCGATGCCCGCGGCGACAAGGGCCTGATCTTCGACGAGGATGATGCGGAGACGAGGCGCGGAGGGCGAAGGGGACGGGGTGGCGGTCATCGGGGCGGGAGGCGTCGGCGCTGCTTGAGCTCAGGAAAGGTGAGCGGCCGCGTGGCCGGGCGGGAAATATAGGATCTACTTCGATCCAAGTAAAATGAAGGCGGGAGGCGAGGCCGGTCGCGAGCGCCGACCGGCCTTGGGCGCGGCGCCAGGCGGCGGCTTGGCGAGTCAGGCTGGCGCGACGCCGTCCGCCGGCGTGCCGCGTCAAAGGTCGCCGGGGGCGGGACGGAGCAGAATGTCGTCCGCGACGGTGTCGGGCGGCAACGCGGTCAGCGCGACGACGGCATCGGCGGCGCCGGCGGCGCTCATGAGACGTTCGCGCGGGACGGCGGAGTTTTTCCAGATCGGCGTGTCGATCGCGCCGGGATGGATCGCGAGCACGCGCAGGCCCGTGCCCTCGGTCTCGGCGCGCAAGGCGGCGGCGAGGCCGCTGAGACCGTGCTTGGCGGCGGTGTAGGCGGCGCAGCCGGCGAGGCCTCGTTTGCCGCAGATCGAGCTGATGAAGACGAAGTCGCCCGAGGCGCGTTTTTGAAACGCGGGCAGAAAAGCGCGGGTGACGAGGTAGGCGGAGCGCAGGTTCGCCGAGATCATCTCGTCGAAGAGCGCGAGCGACGTGTCGGCGAGCGTGGCGGGCGTGAAGCGGCCGGCGTTGTTGACCACGATGTCGGGCGCGGCGCCGCGAAAGCGTTTGGCCACGGCGGCGGGCAGCTGGGAGACGGCGGCCTCGTCGGTGACGTCGCAGACGAAGCCGTGGGCGGAGGCGCCGAGTTTTCCGCAACGGACGGCGACGCGCTCGAGATTGCCGGCGTTGCGCGCGACGAGGGCGAGGCGGACGCCGCGGTGGCGGCGGGCGTAGGCGAGGGCGAGCGCTTCGCCGAGGCCTTGGCTGGCGCCGGTGACGAGGACGAGCGGGGCGCGTGAGCTTTTCTTTTTAACCACGGATTTCACGGATGGGCACGGATTTATATGGCCGGGGCGGCGACGGCGCGCCGCCCTCCATCGAGCAGGAGGTTTCTCCGAGCCTCAGCAGACGAGGTCGCGGAAAGCGTCGAAGTCGGCGGAGAAGCCTCCCGGCACGCCTTTCACGATGACGCTCACGGCGTCGTGGGAGTGGAGCGATTCGAGGTGCGAGCACGCGACCTGGAAGTCGGCGATGCGCTTGTCGGTCGCGAGCTCGGCGTAGACGAGGCGGGCGGCGTCCTCGACGAACTTGATATAGGCGCCGTTGAGCTCGGCGAAGGCCTGCTCGTCCTCGCGCTTCACCATGACCTGCGTCTCGGTGACGAGGGCGCGGAGGGCGTGGTCGCGCAGCTCCTCGAGGTGGAGATCGGCGCCGGGCGCGAGCTCGACGAGGACGCGGGCCTTGGAGCGCTGGTTGTGGGGGATCGAATACACGCCGCGGACGTCGCGGGCGTGTTCGGCGAGCTCGGCGCTGCAGGGGCAGGCGGAGGAGTAGACGAAATCGAGCTCGATGAAGCGGCGCACGCGGCCGTGTTCGTCGATGCGGCCGAGGAAGGCGGCCTGGTAGTATTGCCAGCCTTCGAGGCCGCTGCGGAGGGCGCGCTGCTTGATCGGGTAGGCGAAGTCGAGGCGCAGGCGGGCGGAGAGGGCGCCGACGTCGCGACGGTAGACCTCGAGGATCTTCGCGACGAAGCCGGGCGAGGCGAACTCGTCGGCGTGGTCGTAGAAGGAGCGCACGATGCGGCTCATGTTGATGCCCTTGAGCTTGGCCTCGAGGGAGACGGTGCCGGTGACGGCGGTCTCGAGCGTGTGGACGGCGCGGCCGGAGCGGGCGCGGAACTTGAGCGGTAGTTTGAAATTCGATACGCCGACCTGCTGGATGGCGACGGGCGCGCCGGGGATGGCGTCGACGGCCTCCATCATGTCGGGGAGCGTGTCGCGGTAGGCGGACGAGACGGCGAACGCGGAATCGTAGGCGCGGACGATGCGCGGGGCGGATCCGCCGGCGACGCGGTGGAGATACATGGTCTTGCCGGAGGCGGGCGGGACGGGCGCGGCGGCCGCGGAGGCTCGCGAAGGTTTCGCGGGCTGGGCGGCGGCTTTCCGGCGGGCGGGCTTCTTCTTTTTCGCGGACATGTCGTTTTTTTTTTTTAGGCGGGCCGGCGGGTGGGGCGCTAAACCTAGCCCCGACGCAGGCGGGGTTAGCTGGCTCGGATTTTTAGAAGGTCGGGTTCGGGCCGCGGTATTCGGCGTAGTTGCGCGGCGTCTCGTAGAGTTTCACGGAGTGGAGCCGGGCCGGGCGGAGGAGCGGTTCGAGCTCGTTCCAGAAGGCGATGACGAGGTTTTCGGTCGAGGGAATGACGCCGCGGAGGAAGGGCACCTCCTCGTTGAGGTTGCGGTGGTCGCAGGCCTTCACGATGCGCTCCTCGAGCACGGTCTTCAACACGCCGAGATCGATGACGTAACCGGACTCGGGGTCGGGCTCGCCGGCGACGGTGACTTCGAGAACGTAGTTGTGGCCGTGCCAGCGCGGGTTGTTGCAGAGGCCGTAGGTCTCCTCGTTCCAAGAATCGCCCTTCGTAGGATTGTGGAGGCGATGGGCGGCGTTGAAGTGCACCTGGCGCGTGACAAAAACCGTGCCGCGCAGGGCGCGGACGGACGGGCGTTTGCGAGACGCGGCGCGGGTTTTTGAAGCGGGCTTGGGCATGAAGAACCCGCCTACACAGCGGAAAAGGCCCCGATGGTCAACGAGCGGCTGGGTTTTTGGCTGGCGCGCCGGGGCCCGGGGACTAGGCCTCCCCGCCGACGAAAATGGCGATGCGTCTTCAGATCCTCGGCAGCGGTAGCGCGGGCAATTGCGCCCTCTTGCAGACCGAGGGGGCGCGCGTGCTGATCGACGCCGGTTTCTCGTGGCGGAAGCTCAACGAGTTGCTGCGCGGCGCGGACACGAGGATGGAGGAGATCGACGCGGTGTTCATCACCCATGAGCACGGCGACCACGCCGCCGGGGTGGAGGGTTTCAAAAAGCATCCGCGGACGGAGATTTTTGCCAATGCCCCCACCGCGCGCGCCGTGCAGGCCAAGGCGGGGCGCGAGGCGAGCTGGCGCATCTTCGAGACGGGGAGCACCTTCCGCTTTCGCGATCTGGAGGTGACGAGCTTCTCGGTGCCGCACGACGCGCAGGATCCGGTGGGTTTCCGCTTCGTGCACGGGCACGAGGGCGATCTGTTTTCGCCGCGGCGCTCGCTGGCATGGCTGACCGACCTGGGGCACGTGCCCGGCCATGTGCATCGCCATCTGCGCGAGGCGGATGTGGTGGTGGTGGAGAGCAACCACTGCCCCAAGTTGCTCGAGGCGGACCATCGCCGGCCGTGGAGCACGAAGCAGCGGATCTCCGGGCGGCACGGGCACTTGTCCAACGCGGCCGCCTGCGAACTGCTCGAGGCGACGGCGCACGCCGGCTGGCGGCGGGTGTTTCTCACGCACCTGAGCCGCGACTGCAATTCGCTCGCGGCGGTGGAGGAGAGCTTCGCGGGCCTGAGGGCGCGGCTCGGCGCGAATTGCCCCTTCGAGGTGGTGGCGCCAGGCGGAGGCACGGCGGCGTGGGAATGGTAGAAGTTGGTAGATAATGCGCAGATATCTCGCACGCTCGTGCGAGGATAGGTGGCGCATTTGGCAAAAAACGAGAGGTCTCGGGACTCGCATGGGGTGGAGGCGCGACCTTTGCTAAAAGGCGCTTATGTCCACCACGCCGCACACCTTCGCCGAGTTCCGTCGCACGAAGATCATCTTCACCCTCGGTCCCGCGACCGAGAGCGAGGAGATGCTCGAAAAGCTGATTCGGGCCGGGGCCGATATCGCCCGCCTGAACATGGCGCACGCGTCGCACGAGTGGTGCCGGACGGTCATTCGCCGCATCCGCGCCGTCTCGGCCAAGGTCGGCCGCGAGATCGCGATCATGATGGACATCAAGGGCCCGGAGATCCGCACCGGCGACGTCGCGGCGCCGATCAAGCTCGAGACCGGCCAGATCTTCGACTTCACCGTCCGGCCGGGCGGCGTCGCCCAAGAGTCTTCGGAAGAGGTGCGCAGCGTCGACGTGAACTACCGCGACCTCGTCAACGACATCAAGGTGGGCGACACGGTGCTGGTCGACAACGGCCTGATCCGTCTCGAGGTGCTGGAGAAAAAAGACGCGCGCATCCGCTGCCGCGTGTTGACGCAGGGCGAGCTCAAGTCGCGTCGCCACATCAACCTCCCCGGCGTGAAGGTGAACCTGCCCTCTTTCACCGACAAGGACCGCGCCGACACCACGGTCGCGATCGACGAGGGGGTGGACTTCATCGCCCTCTCCTTCGTGCGCGAGGCGGCCGACATCGAGATCCTCCGCGAGTTTCTCCGCCAGCAAAAGTCGCCCGCCCGCATCATCGCGAAGATCGAGGACCAGTCCGCGATCACCAACCTCGACGAAATCGTGCGCGCGACCGACTCGCTCATGGTCGCCCGCGGCGACCTCGGCATCGAGTGTCCCTTCGAGGAGCTGCCCTCGATCCAGCGCCGCGCCGTGCAACACTGCATCGACCACGGCAAGTCCGTGATCATCGCCACGCACATGCTGGAGTCGATGATCACCCAGCCGATGCCGACGCGCGCCGAGATCACCGACGTGGCCAACGCCGTCCATGAGCGCGCCGACTGCGTGATGCTTTCCGGCGAGACCACCGTCGGCCGTTACCCCATGGAGTGCGTGGGCATCCTCGAGAAAGTCGCCCGCCGCGTGGAGTCGGAGGATCTCACGCCCTTGCCCGACCCCGCGCACATCCACGGCGACAAGCCGCGCCTGCTCGCGGCGGCGGTCCACCTGGCCAACGACATGCCCGGCACCGCGCTGCTGACCTTCACGCGCCGCGGCTACATGGCTCAGGGTCTGGCGGCGATGCGTCCGGTGCATGCGCCCATTTTCGCTGCGACCAACTCGGTCGAGACGCTGCGCCAGATGCGCATCCTGCGCTCGGTGGAGCCTTTCATCATGACGCTCGAGTCGGATCCCAACGACACGATCGAAAAGGCGATCACCATCCTGGTCCGCGCCGGCAAGGTGCGCATCGGCGACAAGCTCATCGTCGTGACCGACATCCTCAGCCACGACCGTCTGGTGGACAGCATCCAGCTCCGGCCGGTGCGTTGAGCCCCCGACGGAGCTGAGCGGGCGGGCGCGGCCCGCCCTTGGACTTCGGTTATCCAAGCTTGGAACAGTCCCGGCGGCGTCGCAGCCTGCCGGGCAAATGAGTCGACGTTTGTTGCGTTCCTCCGGTCCATCATCGTCGGGCGCATGGACGATGGCGCGCCGCGATTTTTTGCGCTGCTCGGCGCTTTCGCTCGCGGGGCTGCTGGCCGGCGCAGGTTGCGCCGGCATCGGCGGAGTGGCCGCGAGGCGGCCGGTGCGCTTCGGGCTCGTGACCGATCTTCACTACGCGGACCGGGAGCCGGCGAAGGGGCGCTTTTATCGCGAGTCCTTGGCCAAGGCGCGCGAGGCGGTGGAGCGGTTAAACACCGAGCGGCTCTCGTTTCTGGGCGTGCTGGGCGACATGAAAGACATGGTGCCCGGCGAGCCGGAAGAGCGGACGCTCGCGCACCTCGTCGCAATCGAGGCCGAACTGCGCCGCTTCGCCGGCCCGGTGCACTACGCGCTGGGCAACCAC
>CBIHRE010000147.1:0-10081 GCA_966212385.1 uncultured Akkermansia sp.
CGCTCGCCAAGCCGCCAGCTCGGTCCGGCTCATCCGGTGGCGCCGCGCCCGCTCGAGGCGGACCCGACGTGCGTCAGCAAGTCAGCTCGCCCCCGCGTCCGCGTTCCATGTCCAACCGGGATGATGAACATAGGAGAGGGCCTCTTTCACGCTCATGCCGCGGCTGGCGAGCTGGCTGAACTCGGCGCGGTGGGCGTTCCAGATCCGGAGCTCGTCGGCGCCGGCTCGGTGGCGGGCGGCGTAGGGCACGCGGTTTCCCACCAGCATGACGAGGAAGCCTTCGCTGCCGAAATCGGATTGGAGGCTCGGCATGCGGTGGCGGCAGAAGTTGCTCGGCCCGTTCTCCGCGTAGAAGTCCAGCAGGCCCTGGAGCCTGGAAACGTCGGTATCGTTTTGGCAGTGACGCCAGAACGGGGTGTCGCGCGCGGTGTTGAACTTGTAGTGGAGGGCCAGGAAGTCGCGGATGTCTTTCCAGTTGTCGGACGTGATGTCGTTGAAAAGCGCGCGGATCGTGGGCGTGGGCCGCAGGCGAGACTGGGAGAGCAGATGAATGAGCGTCTCCGTGTGGCCGCACACGATCATGAGCGCGGTGGCCTCGAGCGGTTCCACGAAGCCGGCGGCGTTGCCGATCGCGACGACGTTGTCGACCCACTGGCGGCGATGGTGTCCGGAACGGAATTTCACGATGCGCGGCGAGCGAGGCGCCTTGGGGTTGCAGCGCAGGAACTCCTCGGCGGCGGCCTCGTCGGAAATCGCCTGCGAAGAATACACGTAGCCGCGGTTCACATGGTGCTCGTGATCGATCCGCCAGGCCCAGCCGGCGTCCATCGTCTCGGCGGTGGTGTAGGGCAGGATGGGCTCGTCGGTGCGCTCCCAGCCGCCGACCACGGCGCGATCGCAAAAGAGCGAACGGTCGAAACTCTCGAAGGGCTCGCCGAGGGCGCGCCCGATGAGTTCGGAGCGGAAGCCGCTCGCATCGATGAACAAATCGGCGCCGAAGCGTCGTCCGTCCTCCAGCCCCACCGAGGCGACGCCGCCCTCGGGCCGCATCTCGGTGTGGTTGACCCGGCCGTCGATGATTTCCACGCCGCTCTCGCGCGCGATGGTTTCCAGCAGATGGACGAGTTTCACGTTTTCGATGTGGAAAGCCTGCCACGCCTCGATCTCGGGGCAGCCGTTGGCCTGGCGGACGAAGGCCTTGTCGTGCGCCATCAAGGCCTGGGCGATGTTGTTGCAGCGAAACTCCTCGTCGCAGTAGAAGCCGTGCGGCATCGGCAGGTCTTTCCACTGAAGATCGAGCTGCGGGAGAAACGCGTAATCGAAACGCCCGCGCGGCCCCCAAAGGAAACGGACCCCGAGCTTCCAAGTCGGCTCGGCGAGGGCGTAAAACCGTTTCCGGCTGATGCCGAGAAACTCGAATATGTGCTTGGGGAAGCTGGGCGTCGTGCCTTCGCCGACGCCGATAATGCCGATCTCGGGGCTGCGCACCACGCGAACGGCGAGCTGCGGCAGTTTACGTTTGAACCCGAGTGCGGCGATAAGTCCGGCGCTGCCGGAGCCAAGAACGAGGACGGATTGAATCATGGGGAGCTGGAGGAAGAAAGCGGGGCCCGTGCGTAGGACGGCGATCGCGCCGCGCCGCGGCTTCGAGCGCCGTCGTGGAGCACGCGGACACGGGAGCTGTCCTGCCGGCATCGAGGCGACGATCATGCCCCGCCGCGGAGCCGGCTCCGCGGGCGGGCGGGACGGCTCGCGTGCGAGGTTGAAAAACGCGGGGTTCTTCGCAGGGCACGAGGCGAGGGGTGGGGTTCGAAAAACCTGCCAATTTTTTCGCGCGCGCGGCAACGTATTTCAGAACGGGACCCCGCGGACGCTCGCGGGCCGATCCGACGAAAACGCGCGGAGGGACCCGCGCGTCCACCTGCCGGCCGCCATAAAAAACGGCGCACCCGAAGGTGCGCCGCATGAAGCCTGCATAAAGCCGTCTCGGACGACCGGCGAAGGCGCCGGCACGCATCCACCGGCCCGCGGGGGTCAGCAGTTGCCGCCGGGCTGGCCGTAGTAGGCGCCGGGTCCGTGCTTACGCTTGAAGTGTTTGTTGAGGAGCGAGCTCTCGATGATGGGGAGCTGCGGCTCGAGCTGGAGCGACATCAGCGCCATGTGCGCGATGCACTCGGTGGCGACGGCGACCTCGACGGCCTTGGCGACGTTCTTGCCCCAGGTGAAGGGGGCGTGGCGGTTGACGAGCACGGCGGGAAAGTCCGCCGGATCCAGGCCGCGCTGGGTGAAGAGCTCGACGATGACGTTGCCCGTCTCCCACTCGTAGGCGCCGCCGCCGATCTCGGCGGGGGTCATTTTGCGGGTCACGGGGACGTTGCCATAGAAATAATCGGCGTGGGTGGTGCCGAAGATCGGGATCTCGCGGCCGGCCTGCGCGAAGGCGGTGGCGTGCGAGGAATGGGTGTGGACGACGCCGCCGATGTCCTTGAAGGCGAGGAAGAGGCGGCGGTGCGTGGGCGTATCGGACGAGGGGCGGAACGAGCCCTCGACCTGTTTGCCGTCGAGGTCGATGAGGACCATGTCGGAAGGCTTCAGGTCGTCGTAGGCGACGCCGGAGGGCTTGATGGCAAAGATGCCCTTTGCGCGGTCGATGGCGGAGGCGTTGCCGAAGGTCAGGTTGATCAGACCGTGTTTCGGCAGGGCGACGTTGGCTTCGTAGGCTTCGCGTTTGAGTTCTTCGAGCATGGGAGTGGAGAGGAAAGAGAAGGGAAGGAGCCGGGACTGATCATCGCGGCGCCGACGGAGCGGCGCCCTCCAAATACGTTCAAAAATGGATCAGGAGCGGCGTTTGAAACGATCAAGCATCACGGCGCCGAGCAAGATGAGGCCGCGCGCGACGTATTGGTAGAAGGGCGGGATGTTGAGGAGATTCATGGCGTTTTGCACGAGGCCCATGATGAGCACGCCGGCCACGACCGCGCCGATGCGCGCCACGCCGCCGCTGAGCGAGACGCCGCCCAGCACGCAGGCGGAGATAACCTCGAGTTCGAGGCCCTGCGAGGTGTTGGGCTGACCGCTGGTCATGCGCGCGGCGAGCACGAGACCGGCGAAGGCGGCGACGAGGCCTTGGAGCGTGAAGATGACAACCTTGATGCGCGTGACCGGCACACCGGCGAGGTGCGCGGCCTCCTTGTTACCGCCGATGGCGAGGGCGTTGCGGCCGAAAATCGTGAGATTGAGCAACACGCCGAAGAGCACGAAGCAGCCGAGCGTCAGCCAGACCGGCGTGGGAACACCGAGCGGGGCGCTGTTGCCAAAGGAGAAAAAGGCGTCGGTGCGGATACCCACCGCACGGCCGTCGGAGGCGATGAAGCCCAGGCCGCGCACGATCTGCATGGAGGCGAGCGTGGTGATGAGGGCGTTGATGCCGACGCGCGCCACGAGCACGCCATTGACGAGGCCGATCAGCGCGCCCGAGCCGAGGGCCGCGGCGACGCCGAGGGCGACGCTGCCGGTGGAGTTCATGACTGTGGCACCGAGCACGCCGGCAAAAGCGACGACGGACCCGACCGAGAGGTCGAAGTCGCCCGCCGCGAGGCAGAACATCATCGTGCACGAAATCATCCCGATGGTGGAGACGGAGAGCGCGAGGCCCCGGAGGTTCGTGACGGAGAAAAAGTTCTCCACGAAGATCGAGCAGCCGACGAAGAGCAGGGCGAAGACCAGCAGCATGCCGGCCGAATCCCAGAGGCGGGAAAAAGTCG
This sequence comes from uncultured Akkermansia sp., assembly GCA_966212385.1. Classification (GTDB taxonomy): domain Bacteria; phylum Verrucomicrobiota; class Verrucomicrobiia; order Opitutales; family Opitutaceae; genus IMCC26134_A. The sequence continues at coordinate 3,765 of CBIHRE010000147.1, forward strand.
AGGGCTGGGTGGAAGCGGAAGCGGGAGAACTCATCGAGCGTGGAAAGAAGAAAGGCTTTCAGGCGACCGCGGCGGCGGAACCGGAGGGCAACGCGGCATGCAGGACGGCCTCGGGCGTGGCGGTCTCACGGGTGAATTCGGCGGCGACGAGGCCCTCGCGCATCACGATGACGCGGTCGGAGATGCCGAGCACCTCGGGTAGTTCGCTGGAAACGATGACGACGGCGACGCCGGTCTCGGCGAGCTCGTGGATGAGCGCGTAGATCTCGCTCTTGGCGCCGATGTCGATGCCGCGCGTGGGCTCGTCGAGGACGATGACGCGGACCTTTTCCGAGAGCCAGCGGGCGAGGATGGCCTTTTGCTGGTTACCGCCGGAAAGCGTGCCGATGAGCGTCTCGGCCGAGGCGGTGCGGACGCGGAGGCTGGCGATTTTTTCGCGGGCGTTGCGCTTCTCCCAAGTGAAATCGAGGAAGAGGCCGGCGCGCAGGCGCGAGCGACGCGCGCTGAGGTTGATGTTTTCCGCGACGGAGCGGATGGCGACGATGCCCTCCTTCTTTCGGTCCTCGGGACAGAAAACGAGGCCGGCGCGGATCGCGGCGCGAGGAGAACCGGAGCGCAGGCGCTCGCCGTGGATCTTCACCTCGCCCGCCGTCGGCTCGACCGCGCCGCAGACGAGGCGCATGAGCTCGCTGCGACCGGCGCCGACGAGGCCGAAAAAGCCGAGCACCTCGCCGCGTTTGACGGAGAAGGAAACCGGCGCGCGCAGGCCGGGGCCGGCGAGGCCGGAGACATCGAGGCCCTCGGGGCGCTGGAGGCGAGGGCGGTAGTTGTAGACGTTGGTGAGCTCGCGGCCGACCATGCTCTTCACGAGCGCGTCGCGCGTGACGGAGGCGAGCGAGTCGTGGGTGACGACGTGGCGGCCATCGCGGAGCACGGTGGCGGCGTCGCAGATCTCGTAGACCTCGTCCATGCGGTGGGTCACGTAGAGGATCGCGTGGCCGCGGGCCTTGAGGTCGCGGATGATCTCGAAGAGGCGCGCGGTCTCCCTGGCGGAAAGGCTGCTCGTGGGTTCGTCGAAGGCGACGACGCGGGCGCCGCGGCCGAGTGCCTTGGCGATTTCCACCATCTGGCGTTGTGCGATGGAAAGCCGTCCGAGACGGGTGTCGGGAGAAATGTCCTCGCCGACGAGCGCGAGGAGACGGGCGGCCTCCGCGCGCATCGCGGAGCGGTCGAGCAAGGGACCGCGGCGCGGGTAGCGGCCGATGAGGAGGTTTTCCGCGACCGTCATCTCGGGCACGAGATGCAGCTCCTGGTAGATGACGGCCACGCCGGCGGCGATGGCCTCGGCGGTGGAGGCGAAGACATGCTCGCGACCCGCGAGGCGGACGGAACCGGAACTCGGGTGGTAGGCTCCGCTGAGGATCTTGAGCAACGTCGATTTGCCGGCCCCGTTTTCGCCCATCAGCGCGTGGACGCTGCCGCCGCGCACGGCGAAGGAGACGCCGTCGAGCGCGCGCACGCCGGGAAACTCCTTGGCGAGCGCGACGAATTCGAGGGACGTGGCGGCGGGCGCGGCGGCGGAGACGCTCATGCGAGGCGGCGTGGCGAAGAAACGTGAAGGCAACAAAAGTCGCGCCCGGACTTAGAGCACGCCTTCGGACTTCAGCACTTCCTCGAAGTTTTCGCGGGTGATGAGACGGCCGGGCGTCCAGGTCTCGGGCGCGGGCGTTTTACCCTCCTTGACCCAGAGGTAGAGCATTTCGGCGGTGAGGAAACCTTCGGTGGGGGCGGAGACGTAGATGGAGCCGTGGAAGCCGGTGGGGGCGGGCTTGCGGAGTTCGTCGAGGCAGTCGGTGCCGTTGATGCCGATGCCGATGACGTTGGCGGCGGCGAAGCCCTGGCCCTCGGTGGCGCGGACGGCGCCGAGGACGGCGGTGTCGTTCATGCCGGCGATGATCCAGTTTTTGACGCCGGTTTTCTGGGCGAGGAGGGCGTTGGTCGCGTCGAAGCTGCCGGGGATGTCGGTGGTCTTTTGCGGGGCCTTGAAGATGCGGTCGGCCGGGAAGCCGGCGGCCTTGAGGGCGGAGATGGCGCCGTCGGTGCGCTGGCGGGCGGTGTCGAGCTCCTCGAAGGTGACGATGCAGGCGGCGGTCTCGGCGGGGTTCCAGCCGCGGCGCTTCATCTCCTCGGCGAGGGTGCGTCCGGACATCTCGCCGATCTGCGAGGCGGACATGCCGAGATAGGGCACCTCGGCGATGAACTTGCCGTCGGCGCCAACGAAACGGTCGTCGACGGTGACGACCTTGAGGTTGGCGGCCTTGGCCTTGGCGACGATGGCGGGCCCGAGGCGGACGTCGGGCGTGCAGATGACGAAGCCTTGGGCGCCGTTGGCGGCGAGGCTGTCGATGGCCGCGAGGGTTTTCTCGCCGTCGGGAACGCCGATCTTGATGACGTCGAAACCGTGTTGCGCGCCGGCCTTGTCGGCGCCCTTCCACTCATACTGGAACCAGGGCTCCTCGGGCTGCTTCACGAGGAAGCCGAGTTTGATCTTCTTTTCGGAGGACGCGGAGGCGCCGGCGGAGGAAGCGGAGTCGGAGGACTTGCTGCAGGCGGTGAACCCGAGGGCGAGGGCGCAGCCAAGGGCGGAGGCGAGAATGCGGAGTGGGGGCATGGGGAGAAAGGTCGTGAGGTGAGGGCCAACCTAGCGCGAGGGCTAAAAAATAGGTCCTATAAGTCGAGAGGACTCATAGGACCTATGCAGAGGCGAAACCGCCTTAGGCGCGGATGCCTTGGGCGAGGTGATAGTAGACCTCGTTGGTGCGGAGATCCTGCTTCAGCTGCGAGATGGTGGTCTCGGCGTTGATGTGCACGGTCTCGATGCCGGCCATGGTCGCGAAGTCCTCGAGCATCTCGCTCGTGACGACGTAGCTGTAGCCGGTGTGGTGGGCGCCGCCGGCGAGGATCCAGGCCTGGCAGGCGGTCTTGAAGTCGGGCTTGCACTCCCAGACGGCGCGGGCGACGGGGAGCTTGGGCAGCGCGGGCGGCTTGACGGCCGTGACCTCGTTGACGATGAGGCGGAAACGGTTGCCCATGTCTACGAGCGAGGCGTTGAGCGCGTCGCCGGCGGGGGCGTCAAACACGAAGCGGACCGGGTCCTCCTTGCCGCCGATGCCGAGGGGGTGGATCTCCACCTTGGGCTTGCCGGTGGCGATGGTCGGGCAGATCTCGAGCATGTGCGAGCCGAGGACCTGGTGGCCCTTGGGCGACATGTGGTAGGTGTAGTCCTCCATGAAGGAGGTGAGCTTGCCGCCGGCCATGACCTTCATGGCGCGGACGAGGATGGCGGTCTTCCAGTCGCCTTCGCCGCCGAAGCCGTAGCCCGCGGCCATGAGGCGCTGGGTGGCCATGCCGGGCAGCTGCTTGAGGCCGTGGAGGTCCTCGAAAGTGTCGGTGAAGGCCTTGGCGCCGGCGGTCTGGAGGAAGGCGCTCATGCCGAGCTCGAGGCGGGCGCTGTAGCGGAGCTCGTCGTGGCGCTTGCCACCCTTCTTGAGGACGGGCGAGACGGCGTAGAGCTTCTCGTATTCGGCGACGAGGTCGGTGACGGTCTTCTCGGAGATCGCGTTGACCTGCTCGACGAGGTCGCCGACGCCGTAGGTGTTGGTGGAGAAACCGAACTTCATCTCGGCGGCGACCTTGTCGCCCTCGGTGACGGCGACGTAGCGCATGTTGTCGCCGAAGCGGACGATGCGGGCGCCCTGCCAGTCGGCCCAGGCGTGGGCGGCGCGCATCCAGGCGCCGATGCGCTGCTGGACCTCGTCGTCGGACCAGTGGCCGACCACGACCTTGCGGCCGAGGCGGAGGCGGGTGTGGATGAACCCGGCCTCGCGGTCGCCGTGGGCGGCCTGGTTGAGGTTCATGAAGTCCATGTCGATCGTCGACCAAGGCAGGTCGCGATTGAACTGGGTGTGGAGGTGGAGGAAGGGCTTCTTGAGCGTGGTGAGGCCGCGGACCCACATCTTCGAGGGGGAGAAGGTGTGCATCCAGAGGACGAGGCCGGCGCAGTTCGCGTCGGAGTTGGCCTCGACGCAGACTTTGGCGATCTGGTCGGAATCGACGAGGAGGGCCTTGAACTTGAGGGGAAGCGGGAGGTGCTTCGACTTGGCGAGACCGTCGACGACGGCCTGCGCGTTGGCGGCGACCTGCTTGAGCGGGCCTTCGCCGTAGAGGTGCTGCGAACCGCAGACGAACCAGATCTCGGGAGTGGAGAGATTAACGAGGGACATGGGAGGAAAGAGAAACGGGGAAAAGGCGGAGTTTTTAGCCACAGAGGGCACGGAGCTCGGACACAGAGAACACGGAGTTCAGAGAAAGAGACTCAGAGGATTGGCTCTGTGATCTCCGTGTCCGAGCTCCGTGTTCTCCGTGGCGATGGATCGAGGATCGAAATCAGGCGGATTGCTCGGCCTTGATGTCGAGGAGGTCCTTCATGACCTGCGAGAGGTCGGCGGACTTGTTGACGCCACCGAAGCTGTCGTGGAGTTGCCGATACAGCGCGTAGAGGCGGTTGTAGACCTTCTGGTTCGCCGCCTTCGGCTTGTAGGCGACGCCGGCCTTGAGGCGGGTCATCTTCTTCTGCGCGGTCGCGAAGTCGGGATGCGCCCCGGCGAGCACGGCGGCGGAGACGGCGGAGCCGAGCGCGCAGGCCTGCGAGGAACCGGCCACGAGCATGGTGCAACCGGTCACGTCGGCGTAGATCTGCATGAGCAACGCGTTCTTTTCCGCGATGCCGCCGGCGCAGACGACGCGCTCGATCGGCACGCCGTATTCCTTGAAGCGTTCGATGATGGCGCGGGCGCCGAAGGCGGTGGCTTCGATGAGGGCGCGGTAGAGCTCGGCCTTGGTCGTGTAGAGCGTGGCGCCGAGCGTGAGGCCGGTGAGGCGCTGATCGACGAGGATGGTGCGGTTGCCGTTGTTCCAGTCGAGCGAGAGGAGGCCGGACTGGCCGGGCTTCAGCTTGGCGGCCTCGGCGGTGAGGGAGGCGTGGAGCTTAACGTCGCCGAGCACGCCCTCGACAAACCACTTGAAGATGTCGCCGACGGCGGATTGGCCGGCCTCGAGGCCGTAGTAGCCAGGGAGGATGGCGCCCTTCACGATGCCGCAGATGCCGGGGATGTCGGCCACGGTCTTGTCGGCGGAAACGACGCCGCAGTCGCAGGTGGAGGTGCCGATGACCTTGACCAGCGTGCCCTCGGTGACGCCGGAGCCGATGGCGCCGTAGTGCACGTCCATCTCGCCGATGGCGATGGGGATGCCGGCGGGGAGACCGAGCTTCTTCGACCACTCGGCGCAGAGCGTGCCGGCGGAGGCGGTGGCGTCGTGCGCCTTCTCGTAGAGGCGGTCGCGCAAAGAGGCGAGCTCGGGGTCGAGCGCGGAGAGGAACTCCTTGTCGGGCAGGCCGCCCCAGTCCTCGGCGTAGAGGGCCTTGTGGCCGGCGCAGCAGATGCCGCGCTTCACGGCGAGGGGGTCCTTCACGCCGGCGAGCACGGAGGGCACCCAGTCGGCGAGCTCGACCCAGGAGTGGGCGGCCTTGAAAACGGCGGGGGCGGTGCGCTTGCAGTGGAGGATCTTGGACCAGAACCACTCGGAGGAGTAGGTGTTGCCGCACTTGGCGATGAACTGAGGGCGGATCTTCGCGGCGAGCGCGGTGATCTCCGCGGCCTCCTTCACGCTGGTGTGGTCCTTCCAGAGCCAGCAATGGGCGGCGAGGTTCTTCTCGAACTTCTTCTGGAACGCGAGCGGGGTGTTGCTGGCGTCGACCGGGATCGGGCTGGAGCCGGTGCTGTCCACGCCGAGACCGGCGACCTGGCGGGCGTCGAAGCCCTTGGTCTTCTTGGCCTGGGCGAGCGCGAGCTTGATGGATTTCTCGAGGCCGAACAGGTAGTCCGCCGGATTCTGGCGGGCCAGATGGTGGTCCTTGGGGTCAAGGAGCACGCCTTGGTGGCCGCTGGGATAGCTGACGACGCCGGTGCCGAGCTCGGCACCGTCTTTGCAACGAACAACAAGCGCGCGCACCGAATTGGTGCCGTAGTCGATACCGATGGTATACATAGGGAATGCGGGGACGGGGAGAAGGGGTTCGCGACGCTTCGCCGAGATTCTCGGCTGGTAAACAGCGCGGTCACTTGACAGTCATGTAACCAGTCATGCCCCGCGTCACCATGAACACGATCGCCGAGCGTGCGGGGGTGTCGAAAAACACCGTCTCGCTCGCCCTGCGCCACGATCCTCAGATTCCGGCGGAGACGCGCGCACGCATC
>CBIHRE010000148.1:0-10048 GCA_966212385.1 uncultured Akkermansia sp.
CCTCGAGGAGGGTCCAGGCCCCGGCCTTGGGCAGGGCGCCCATCTGACGGCGGTTGGCGGCGGCGGCGGACTGGCCGCGGAGGATGAAGTTGCCGCCCCAGTGGGCGGAGCCTTCCACGCCGGCGCTGGTGCGCCAGGCGAGCATCAGTTCGCGGGGGGGCTGGGCGGGGTCGATCCAGACCTGGACAAAGATCGTGTCGCCGGTGCCGACGCGGCGGGCGTTGCCGAAGGAAAGGCGGTTTTCGGCGGTGGCGTCGGCCGAGGCGGTCTGGTGGGCGCGGACGCCGGAGTAGGGGGCGGGTTTGGCGGAGACCCAGGTCCAGGCGGCGCCGTCGGCGGTGGCGGCGGTGGAGCCCGCGGGGAGAGCGTCGTCGAGCCAGAGCGCGTCGCCGGAGGAGCCGGAGGGGGTGGGGGCCGGGGTGGGCGTGACGTTGGAGGTGGTCACGGTGACGGCGGGAGAGACTCGGGTGCGTCCGGAGCTGTCGGTGGCAAGGGCGGCGACGAAGTGGGTGCCGTTGGCGACCGTGGCGCTGTCCCAGGCGAGCGTGTAGGGGGCGGCGGTCACTGCCTGGCCGACTTCGCGGCCGTCGACGAGGAAGCGCACGGAGGCGACGGAGACGTCATCCCAGGCGAGCGCCGAGAGCGTGGCCGAGCCGGTGAGCGTGGCGCCGGCGGAGGGCGAGGAGAGTAGGACGGTGGGAGGCGCGAGGTCAGCGGGGGCGGAGGCGAGCGTCGAGGCGAAGACGCCTGCGCCGAGGTTGTGGTAGCTGCCGCCGGTGCCGGTCTCGAGCTTGAGGGGGCGGACCATGTAGACGGAGCCGGAGGCGACGGGGGCGGCGTCGGTGAAGGAGAGGCCGACGACGGGGGCGGAGTTGAGGCGGACAAAATCTCCGTCGATCGAGGCGGCGCGGTAGACGTGGTAACCGAGGCCGGCGTCGGGCGAGGGGCTCCAGGAAAGAGCGACGCCGCCGGTGACGCTCGTCGCGCGAAGATCGGCGGCGGGGCGAACGACGTGGAGGCGGAGGCTGGGGTCGCCCATCAGCGCGATGTGGGCGCAGTTGGCCATCGAGTTGGTGATGGAGCGGTAGGTGGCTCGATTGTTCTGGGTCAGGACGGCGGCCTCGCCGATGGTCCCGCCGACGGCCATGTTGTGGAGGAACCAGTGGGGACGACCGCCCCAAGCGGCGGTGAGACCGAGGCCGGGCGCGGCGAGCGAGGCGCGGAGGATGTTGTCGCGGGTGTCCCAGTCGCCGAGGTAGCTGCCCATGAGGAAGGAGAAGACGCCCTGCGGCGCGGCGGAGGCGAAGCCCGCGGTGGTGGCGACGCTCTGCACGCTATTGTAGGTGCCCCAGCCGGCGCCGTAGGCGAGGAGGTGCGTGCCCGAGTTCAGCGTGGGGAGCCAGACGTTGCTCAGGCCGGGCTGGGTGGCGTTGAGGTTGTTGATCTGTGACCCGCCGACGACCGAAGAGAAGGCGGCGTAGGCGCCGGTGGAGAAGCATTCGCCGTTGAGGACGCCGATGTAGTCCGCTGCGAGGGCGCGGCGGGCGACGGGAACAAGGCCGGTGCGGTAGGCGTGGTTTTTGTCGAGATAGCGGCGCAGGAGCGCGGTCTCGGTTTCGGCGAAGGCGGGGAGATTGGAGAGGTCGACGCGGCCGACGGAGAGCTCGATCGCCGACGGAAGCATGGAGTGGTCGAATTTGCCGTCGCCGGGGAGATTGGTGAGGCGGGCGCGGTCTTCGGCGCTGCCATTCAGGGTCTGGGAGTAGTTGACGTAGAGGTCGGTCCATTCGCCATCGAGATCCCCGTAATAGACGTCGGCCGGCCAGGCGCCCATGTGGTCCGTGTGGGCGTCGGGCGCATACTGGCCGGAGTAGGGAACGGCGACATGGCCGAAAAGCAGCACCGAGCGAAGCTGGCCGGGGAAGGCGCGGGCGGCCTCGAGGACGAGGCTTTTCACGGCCGGCGGCGGCAGGGAGGCCGGGACATCGTGGCGGAGGACCTTCCAGCCGTCGCCGACGAGGTCGTTGCGCAGGCGGGCGAGTTCGGGCGCCAAGGCCGCGGCCTGAGATTGCTCCACGAGCAAAACGATGGCGCCGCGACTTTCCGTGGCCGGGAGCGAAACGCCGGCCTGCGCGTAACCATAGCCGGTGTAGTTGCTCTGCTTTTTGATGACCTGATATTCGTAGGAGATTCCCGGGGCGGCCCCGGTATCGGCGTAGGAGAGGGCGCTGCCGGGCAGAACGGCCAAGGAGCTCCAGTCGGCGGCGGAGGGGAGCTTTTTTTGCACCTCGTAGCCAAGCGGGGTGGCGACCGCATCCGGCAGCCAGCGCAGAGTGATCGCGGATGAAGCGGAGCCGGCCTCGGCCCATGCTTGGACCGCCTGATTCTCCGGACCCGCATAGGAGGCGGCGGGAAGCCATGCGAGAGGGAGAGCAAGGGGGATCGAACGCGCGAGGGGCTGGAGAAAGTTCATCCCCCGAGCCTCGCAGATTTGCTAAAAAACAGTATGCGGGCGCCTTCCCAATGAGCTGGAGTTTATGACCTTAACAAAGCGGTAGCCTGACCTTAGTTGGCTCCCGATCTTTTCCCCGGGGCCTCCCGGGCCAAAGCCTGGGCAATCGCTGAGGAGTTGATCTCAAGGGTTGCTGGGCGATTTTCGTAGGGTGTGTGCGCGATTTTGGCCGGAAAGACGGAGCGCAAGAAACTGGCTCCAAACAAAACCGGCAAAAAAATGCCGGATCTAGCCTAGGCGGGTTTACGTAAATAAGTCATAAAGGGCCTACTTTTATAATTCTTTCAGGCCTGACGTAAGGATTTCGTTTACGTGGCATTCACGCGGCTATTACCCCGGGTCATACACCTAGAAGGGGTGAGGCATTCTCCGTGATTACATGGGGTATGTCCCCTCTTTCGAGGAAACCGTTTTCCAAAAACTAACATGAAATCCTCCACTCGCTCCTCCGCGGTTCTCGCCGCTGTGATCGCCTCCCTCGGGATGGCTTCCGTTGCCTCGGCGCAGCTTTATTGGGATGCCAATGGCATCAATAATGGGCTGGGTGGTGCAGGAACTTGGAACACCAGCAACGGAAACAAGGTGTGGACGCTTCAGTCGGGCGGCGCGACCGCCAATAATCAGCTCGATGGGTGGACAAATAGCCTAACGGCCCAAGCCGTTTTTGGAGGCACTGCCGGAACTGTGAACGTGGGGGCCGCAATTTCGGTTGGTAACATCACCTTCAACACCACCGGCTACACGGTATCTGGAACGTCGACGATCACCCTCCAGTCAGCTTCTGTTATTTCCGTTTCAACCGGCACCGCGAGCATCAGCGCTCCTCTCGGTGGCGCGGCAACCTCCGTCACCAAGACCGGCGCGGGCACCCTCAGCCTCTCCGGCTCCAATACCTATACCGGCGCCACCAGCGTCACCGCCGGCACCCTCAGCATCACGCCTTCCGCGGTGGCCAGCTCCTCCGGTCTTGCCGCCGGCACCGCGGGCACGCTCCAGCTGGCCTCCGCCGGCACTTTTGCCAAGCCGATCACGCTCAACAACGGTGGCACGCTCGCGCTCGGCACGGGCGGCACCTACTCTGCCGGCGCTTTCAGCTCCGGCGCCGGTAGCAGCACGATCGACTTCGGCGGTCTCACCAGCACGAGGCTCACCTTCGACAGCTTTTCCGTCTCGGGCGTCGTGAACGTGCTCAACTACGTCAACTCCGCCACCAACTACATCCGCTTCGGTGGCGCGATCGCCGGCCTCACCTCCGCCTTCACGATCGGTGGCCAGGCCGCCGCCTTCAACGCAAGCGGCGACCTCATCCTCGCCTCGGCCATTCCCGAGCCCTCCAGCGCCGCCGCTTTCGCCGCCGCCGCTGCGCTCGTCTGGGCCGGTTCCCGCCGCCGCCGCGCCGTTCGCGCCTAAGTCCGCACCCGACAGGCGGTCCCTTCAACTTCGCTCCCGGCCCCGTCGTTCGCGACGGGGCTTTTTTCTGCCCTCGTCCCACTTCTTCGCCGTCCCGCCATCGACATGGAAAACACCAAAGAGCTCCGGGTCTTCACGCCCGACGATCCGCGTCACCGATTCAAACTGTGGGTGCGTTTCACCGACGACCAAAAGACCTTCCTGCACGTTTATTGGAAGCGGGTCGTCCTCACCTTGCTGGCGCTGATGATCGTCGGTTGGGAGCTGGGCACGGCCGCGGTCTGGGCCAATCTTTGCTATCGTCAGGAATTCGAAGCCGCCCGCTACGAGACCTTTCTCTTTCCTTGGGAATGGGATCAGGCGCGGCTGGAGCTGGCTCGCAGTCGCCTGGACAAGGGAGAAGCCGCGTGGAAGGACGGGAAATACAAGAGCGCCGTCGCCAATCTTCGCGCCGGTCTCGCGCAGCTCCCCGATGATCTTCCGCGTCGGCAGCTGCTCGGCACCGCCTACATCGCCTTTGGACGCGTGGACTACGCTTTGGATACGCTCGAGGCGGGCGCGGAGCAGGCCTTGAGGGAAAACAAGCCCGATTACCTGCGTTTGCTTTTCGTGCTCCTCTTTGAGGTCCAGGACGACTCCCGGGCGCTCGCTCTCGCCAAGAAGCTGCTGCCGCAAAAGCCGGACGAGGATCTGACGCACCTTTTCATCGCGCTCAACGCGGCCACCGCGCTGCAAAACGGCGGAGCCTACGATCAGGCGGAACAAATCATCGCCGACTGGGGCTTGCATCGGTCCGCGGAGGGCCAGCTCCTGCTCGCGCAGGCGGACTGGGAGCGCGGCCATCGCGAACTGGCCGTGCGCCGGCTTGTGGCCGAGCGGGCGAATTTCCCGAAGCGCGACGACATCCTGGTGCGTCTCATCCGTTATCACCGCGAGCTCGGCGACGCCGCCGCGGCGCGGGAAGCGGCGCGGGCCCGTTTCACGCTCGACGTCAACAGCCCCGGCCCCCGCCTCGATCTGCTCTATACGCTCCACGACAACGCCGATTTCGCCGCCGTGCGCGCCGAGGCGGACGCCTATCTGACCGCCTTCGAGGCCGACGCGACGGCCTTGCAGCAACTCGCCTGGTTCGCGCTCGACGTGGGCGACGTCTCGCTCGCCACGCGCGTGCACGATCGCGCCATCGCGAAGGGCCACAGTCCGGAGATGTTTGTTCTCACTTCCGTGCAGGCGCGTTTGGCCGCCCAAGATTACGCCGGGGCCCTGGCCGCCGCCGACATGAAACTGGCCGACGGCGAGGGGCGCATCCGGGACTTCGGCTCCTTCCTCGCGGGCCTGCGCTCCGTGGCCTATTATGGTCTGGGCGATCCGCAGAAAGGGGAGTTGCAGCTATCCGCCTTTCTCAACCGGACCCAACTTCGCGCCACCGACGGTTTGTTTCTCGCCCGGCAACTCGTTCTGGTCGGCGCCGAGCAGGCGGCCGCCCGCGCCCTCGCGCACGCCGTCTCGCACGATCCCTACAACCAGCTCGCGCTGAGCGAACTCGTGCTCGTGAGCTCCCGTCTGCGGGATCGCGAGGCCCTTCGCAAGCAGCTGCCCCGGCTCCTTGCCATGCGAAAGCCCTCGCGCGGGGTCTTGGAGGAAGCGGCCGCGGCCCTCGATCTCGCCGCCGACCAAGCTCTTCTTCAGTCGGTCACGGGCGCGTTGGCCAAGCTGCCTTAGGCGTTCACGCGCGGCCTAGGCGGCAGGCTCGCCAGCGCCGTCAGACCGGTCTCGGAGAGGGCTGTCAGACGAAGCGTGGCGAGAGGAAAGGGATCCGACCGCGTCGAGGGATTGGGCACGACGACGACACGAAGCCCCGCCGCGGCGGCGGCCTCGTGTCCCGGCATCGAGTCCTCGAAGGAGACCGCCTCGTCGGCGGCGAGCCCGAGCCGTTCGAGCGCGGCGAGGTAGAGATCGGGCGCCGGTTTGCCGCGCGGCACGTCCTCCCGGCACACCACCGCCTGAAAACGCCCGAGCAGGCCGCGCGCCGACAGATGGCCGTCCACGTGGCGGTGCGAGGAGTTGGACGCCACCGCGAGATGCAACCCAGCGTCGCGCGCGGCGTCGAGCAGCGCGATCACGCCCGGCAGGACCGGGGCCTCGCGACAGCGCCGGCGCGTGTTTTCGAGAAAGCGGGCCGAGAGCGAGCTCCTGTCGTAGGATTCCGGATACGCCGTCCAGATGTCGGCCGCGACGTCCACGTGGCCGACGAAGGCGTGGAGGACCCGCGGATCGGCGGTGAAGCCGTCCTCGGCGTGCACCTGGCGCCAGGCGTCTAGGGTGGCGGTTTCCGTGTCCACGATGAGTCCGTCGAAATCGAAGATGAGTCCGCGCAAAGGCATGGGCGGCGAAGAGGCTTGGCCGGAGACGCCCGGGGGCAAGCGTCGGAACGCTTTTCACCGGCGCCAATGGGCTTGCGAAAAACCGGCGACGGAGCGGAGTCGTTCGGAACCATGCTTTCAATCAACGGCTTGTTTGTTCGTTTCGCCGTCGCGGTCGCCGCGCTCGGCTTGTGGTCGGGGTGCCAGAAAAAGACCGCCGAGGCGGAGACCCCGAAGACGGAGGAATCGGTGGCTCTGGTGAAGACGGCCGAACGCAGCGCGCATTTCTCCGCGGTGACGAAACACCTCGAGCTTGGCGGCACGGTCTACGGCTACGTCGATGTCGATGGCGACATGGCCAAGCTCGCGGTCGTGCTGCAAAACTTGGCGAAGCAGGCCGCCGCGAGCGAGCCGAAGGCGAAGATCTTCGTGCCGGATGATTTGGCGCCCTTCTTCGCCGACCTGGGCCTTGATGACGTGAAGGCGGTCGGGTTTAGCTCCGTGGAGGCGGAGGACGGCGGCTTCCGCAACCGTGTGTTTTTCCACACGCCCGGCGGACGTCACGGCTTGCTCGCGGGGCTCGGCGCCGCGCCTGCTTCGTTCACGGTCGCGCGCATCGCGCCCGCCGACGCGGATTTCGTCTATGAGACGGAGTTCGACGCCCCCGCGGTCTACGCCGCGATCCGCGCCGTGGTGGCCCGAGGCGCGGGCGAGCCCGCGGCGAAGATGATGGACTCCAAGCTCGATGAGAAGCCGGCGGACGCGCCCTTTCCCCCGCGCGAGCTGCTCACCGCCGCTCGCGGGCGTTTTTCTCTCGTGCTGCGAATCGACGACACGCGGAGCTTCGCCTTCGGTCCGACCAACTTCGTCGTGCCGGCCTTCGATCTGGCCCTGCGGCAGGAGCACGGCGGCGAAAAGCTGGCGCTCGCGCTCGCCGAGCTGCCCTTGGTGAAACGGGAGGAGCGCGCGGGCGGAGTCGTCGCTTTTGTCTTCAAGCAGGAAGTGCCCACGGTGGGCTGGCGGCCGGAGATCCTGATCGAGGGGGACTCGCTCCTCGTCGTCTCCCGCGCGGAATTTCTCGCCGCGGGCGGCGCCAAGCTCGCCGACGACCCTGCCTTCCGCGCCGCGCTGGCCTCGCTTGGCGAAACCGGCAACGGTCTCAGCTACGTGGGTCCGCGTTTGGCGACGCGGGTGGGGCGCGCCGCCGATCTGAACCCCAAGCTGCCGCCCGAGCAGCAGCTGGTGCTGCAGCGCGTGCTCGCCGCATTGCCCCAAGCGGGCTCGACCTTGGTTTCGACCCGCCAGAATTTGCCCGAAGGCATCCTGTTCCGCTCCAAGTGGAACTCCTCGCTCAAGGCCGACCTCATGATGGCCAATCCCGGCGTGTTGGTCGGCACCGGTCTCGTGGCCGCGATGGCGATCCCCGCCTTCCAGAAAGTCCGCGCCGCCTCGCAGGAAAAAGCCGTCCTCAACAACCTGCGCCAGCTCGCCGCCGCCCGTGACCAATACTTCCTCGAAACGGGCAAGACCTCTTGCACCTACTCCGATCTCGTGGGGGCGGGTGCGGACAAATATATCCGCGAGCTCAAGCCGGTCGCGGGCGAGGACTACACCCGGCTGAGCTTCCGCCAAGGCGAGGCGCTCCGGGTGAAGTTGTCCAGCGGCAAGGTCGTGGAATATTCCTATTGAGGCCGATCGGCGCGGCATCCTCCGGGGGCGGTCCACGCGGATTGCGGCGAACGGGGGAGCGGGCTGGACGCGGAGACGGTTTCGCATAGCGGTGTCAGCCATGCGTTATCATTCCGCCCCCGCGCGCCGATTCGCCGCGCTGATGTTCGCCCTCCCTCTTCTCATGTCCGCCGCCGACACCGCAGCCCCTGCCGCCAGACCCGATCTCAAGCCTTCCACCCGCGACCGCGCCGCCATCGCGCCGGAGTTCAAGTGGGACTTCTCGCCGATCTACCCCTCCTGGGAGGCCTGGGAGGGCGGCATGGCGGACATGAAGACCAAGATGGACGCCTTCGCCGCCCTGAAGGGCACGCTCAAGGAGGGTCCGGCCGCGCTGCTCAAGGCCTACCGGCTCTTCGACGAGATCGGCATCCTCCAGTATCGCGTCTACCGCTACCCGCAGCTCCAGCGCGACACCGACACCCGCGACCAGGCCGTCAACGGTCGCATGCAGCGCGTGCAGGCACTTTTCGCCGAATTCGGCACCGCCACCTCCTGGTTCACGCCGGAGCTGCTTTCCGTTCCCGAGGAAAAGGTTCGTGGCTGGATCGACTCCACGCCGGAGCTTGCGATCTACCGTTTCCCGATTCTCGACGCCTACCGACAGCAGAAGCACGTCCTCGACGAAAAGGGTGAAAAACTCCTCTCCTTCGCGACGCGTTTCAACGAGACGCCGCAATCCGTCTACTCCGAGCTGAGCACCTCCGACATCAAGTTTCCGACCATCACCCTCGGCGACGGGCGCGAGGTGAAGCTCTCCCCCGGCGCCTACCAGCAGCTCCTCGCCACCAACCCCAACCAGGCCGAGCGCGCCAAGGCCTTCGACGCCTACCTCGGCACCTACGAGGCGACGAAGAACACCTACGCCGCGATCTACCGCGGCATCCTCGAGCGGGGCTGGTTTCTCGCCCAGGCGCGCGACTATCCCTCGACCCTGCATCGCGCCCTCGATGGCAACGCCATCCCGGTCGAGGTCTACTCCACGCTTGTCGACACGGTCCGCGCCGGCGCCGCGCCGCTTCAACGCTACCTGCGCCTGCGCAAAAAGATCCTCGGGCTCGAGACCTATCACCTCTACGACGGCCAGGTGCCGCTCGTTAAAGACGACACCGTCTGGCCCTACCGCCCGTCGCGCGATCTCGTCCTCGAATCCGTCGCTCCCCTCGGCGCGGAGTATCAGGCGAAAATGCGCGAGCTCCTCGAACGCAACCGCCTCGACGTCTATGAAAACGACGGCAAGCGCTCCGGCGCCTATTCCGCCGGAGTCTACGGCGTCGGCCCCTACGTGTTGATGAACTACAACGACACGCAGGACGCCCTCTTCACCTTCGCGCACGAGATGGGGCACGCCATGCACACGCGGCTCTCCGAGGAGGCCCAGCCCTTCGTGACCAGCGACTACACGATCTTCGTCGCCGAGGTCGCCTCGACCACGAACGAGCGCCTCATGCTCGAGCATCTGCTTGCCAAGACGCAGGACCCCAAGGCGCGCTTCCTTCTCCTCCAGCACGCGATCGATTCCATCGTGGGCACCTTCTACACCCAGGTGCTCTTCGCCGATTTCGAGCGTCGCGCGCACGAGCGGATCGAGAAGGGCGAGCCGGTCACCGCCGACGCCCTGGGCGAGATCTACGGCGGCTTGCTGAAGGACTACTACGGCGACGCAGTCGAGATCGACGACAAGTATCGCCTCACCTGGACGCGCATCCCGCACTTCTACAACTCGCCGTATTACGTATATCAATACGCGACCTGCTTCGCCTCGTCCGCGAAGCTCTACCACGACATGTTCCAGGGCCCGGCGGCGGAGCGCCCCGCCGCGGTGGCCCGCTACCTCCAGCTCCTCCGCAGCGGCGGCAACGACCACCCGATGGAACAGCTTCGCAAGGCCGGCGTGGATCTCGCCAAGCGCGAGACCGTGCAGGCGGTGGTCGACCAGATGAACGAGCTCGTCGCCCGCCTGGAGGCGGAGGCCGAGAAGCTGCCGAAGGAGTGACCAAGCTCGCGTGGTGCGAATGAAAAAGGCCGCCTCCGG
>CBIHRE010000149.1:0-9925 GCA_966212385.1 uncultured Akkermansia sp.
GCCGGGGCCGCGGGGGCCCCGGGGTGTGGGACCCGCGCGTCAACCATAAATCGGGTGGGCACCCCATCAAAAAACGCCTCGCCCGCCGCCCCGCCGCCGGTCTCCGTTTCGGTCGCCCCGACCGATGAACGACGTGACCGTGATCCTCCAGGCCGCCAGCCGCGGCGACCAAGGCGCGTCGAACGAGCTTTTGCCCCTCGTGTATTCGGAGCTGCGCCGGCTCGCCGCCGCCCGCATGTCTTCCGAGGCCGCCGGCCAGACCCTCCAGCCCACCGCCCTCGTCCACGAGGCCTGGCTGCGCCTCGTCTCGGAAAAGGACCGCGTCTGGCAAAACCGCTGGCACTTCTTCGCCGCCGCCTCCGAGGCGATGCGCCGCATCCTCATCGACGAAGCCCGCCGCAAGGCACGCCTGAAGCACGGCGGCGGTCAGCGCCCCATCCCGCTCGGCGACGCGGAGCCCGCCGCCGAGACGCCCGACGAAAAACTGCTCCGCCTCAACGACGCGCTAGAGCAGATGCAGGCCGAAAACCCCGAGCACGCCCGCGTCGTGATGCTGAAATACTTCGGCGGCCTGACCAACCGCGAGGTCGCCGAGACCCTCGGCCTCGCCGAAAGCACCATCGAGCGCCACTGGTTCCGCGCGAAACGTTCGTTGCTCGAAAAAATCCGCGCCTCGGCTTGAGAGCGTTCCCGCCATGTCCGACCCCGCGCAACAAGCCGAGGAACTCGCCTTCCAAGGTCTCGCCATCGCCGACGGCTCCGAGCGCGCCGCGTTCTGGGACAAAGCCTGCGCCGGCGACGCCACCCTCCGCGTCGAGGTCGCGCGGATCTGGTCCGAACACCGCGAAGCCGAAACCTTCCTCGCCGATTGCCGCCCGCCCATCCTGAGCGACGCGACACGCGCCATCCGCACCTTCGCACAAACCCCGCCACCGCCGGACGAGGCGGAGGCCTACGCCGACTTCGACGCCGATCGTCTCGTCGGAACCCGCATCGGCCCCTACGCCCTGCGGCGAAAACTCGGCGAAGGCGGCTGCGGCGTGGTCTACCTCGCGGAGCAGGATCACCCGCTCCGCCGCCAGGTCGCGCTCAAGGTCATCAAGCTGGGCATGGACACCCGCGGCGTCATCGCGCGTTTCGAAGCGGAGCGCCAGGCCCTCGCGATCATGGACCACCCGAACATCGCGCGGGTCTTCGACGCCGGCGCGACCGAGACCGGCCGCCCCTACTTCGTGATGGAGCTCGTCCAAGGCATCAAGATCACCACCTACTGCGACGAGGCCCGGCTCGACCTCCGGCAACGGCTCGACCTCTTCGTCGAGATCGCCGGCGCCATTCAGCACGCGCACCAAAAAGGCATCGTCCACCGCGACCTCAAGCCGTCGAACATCCTCGTCGCCGCCCTCGACGGGAAACCCACTCCGAAGGTCATCGACTTCGGCATCGCGAAGGCCGCCAACGGCAACCGCCTGAGCGACGCCACCGTCCACACGCTCGGCGGCCAATTCATCGGCACGCCGACCTACATGAGCCCCGAGCAGGCGCAGACGGGCGGCGTGGACGTCGACACCCGCAGCGACATCTACAGCCTCGGCGTGCTGCTCTACGAACTGCTCGCCGGCAAGACGCCTTTCGAGCAGTCCGAGCTCCTGCGACAAGGCCTCGACCGCATGCGCCGCACCTTGCTCGAGAGCGACCCGCTCCCGCCCTCCGCCCGCCTGCGCGCGATGCCCGAAGCGGAGCGCTCTCAGGTCGCGCTCTGTCGCGGCACCGAGGCCGCCAAACTCAAAGCCAACCTCGAGGGCGACCTCGACTGGATCGTGGCGAAGGCGCTCGAAAAGGACCGCGCCCGGCGTTACCAGACCGCCAGCGATTTCGCGGCCGACATCCGTCGCCACCTGAACCACGAGCCGATCTCCGCCGGCGCGCCGGGACGCCTCTATCGCCTGCGAAAACTCGCCCGCCGCCACCGCGTCGTCTTCGCGTCCGTCTCCGCCGTCGCCCTCGCGCTCGTGGCGGGAACGGGCACCTCCACCTGGCTGTTTTTCCGCGCGCAAGCCGCCTACCGCGAGGCCGACCTCGCCCGCCGCAACGAGACCCGGCTCCGCGGCGAGGCCGACGCCCGGGCCAAGATCGCGCAGGCCGCCCTTTTGATCAGTCGCGACAAATTTCCCGAGGCGGACCGGCTGGTGGACAGGATCGAGGTCCCCGTCACCGAACCCTCTCTCGAGGCCGCCAGCGTTCTCCGCTCTCTCGGGCTCTGGAACGTCACCCAAGGCAACTGGCGAAGCGCCGCGGACCGTTTCGTCCAGCTCGAACGGGCGAACCAGTTGGATCCGTCCAACACGACTCAGGAGATCACCCGCGATCTCCTCGGCGCCGGCCCCACCCTCATCGTCGCCGGCGACCTGGAAACCTACCGTCGCTTCGTGCGCGAGACCGCCCTGCGCTTCGCCGGCACCTCCGATCCGGTGGCGGCCGAGCAGGTGGTCAAGAACAGCCTCATCCTGCCCGCCGACTCCGAAACGCTTCGCCTCCTGAAACCGCTCGTCGAAGTGGTCCGCGCCTCCGTTTCCCGACACGATCCCGCGATCACCCCCGACGACAGGCACATCGCGTGGCAATCCCTCGTGCTGGGTCTCCACGAGTATCGTCTCGGCAACTACAACGACGCCCTCTCCTGGGCCCGGCGCAGCCTGCAAGACTACCGCGACCGGGCCGACGCCCGCCTCGCCATGGCGCAGGCTCTTCTCGCCTTGTCCTATGCACGGCTGAATCGGCCCCAGGAAGCCAAGGACGCCCTGGCCGCCGCCGCCGCCCCGGTGGGCAAAAACCTTCCCGCCGGCTTGGAACGGATCGTCGGACGAGGACGCTTCGCCCCCGACATGTGGCACGACTGGGTCATCACCCAATTGCTAATTCAAGAAGCACGGTCGCTCACGAAGTCGCCCTAGGCCCGCATTATTTAAAACACATCACCCTTTATGCATGTAAGTTGAGAAAAAAGACCTACAAAAAGACAGGGAGATGAGGGAAAAAGGCCGCCGAAAACGCCATTTCGCCTGCCCTGTTCATGTTCCTCCGCTCCAAAGCCCCCCCGTGCCATCCCCCGGCCCGGCAGTCGTCCTTGTCGTCGCGCGTCTCGCGCCTGGGAAAACGCGCCCTCCTCGCGGCGGCGCTCGCCGCCGGCGCCTTTTCGGCCGCCGCCTCGGCCCAGACACCGTCGCTGCCCGATCACGAAAATCCCCGCGCGCTCAGCCGCGGCACCGAAAAGCCGCACGCCACCATGACGGTTTACCCGGACGCGGCTTCGGCGAGCGCGGCGAAACATCGCGAAGACTCGCCCTTCCACCGCTCGCTCAACGGCGAGTGGGACTATCTCTGGCTGCCCAAGCCGGCCGACGTGCCCGCCGACTTCTGGAAGCCGGACTTTTCCCTGACCGGTTGGACCAAGATCCCGGTGCCCGCGAACGTCGAGTTTCACGGACACGGCATCCCGATCCTGATGAACATCGACTACCCGTTTTTGAAAGTCGGCCAGAAGCCGAAACCGGAAATGGCCGGCAAGGTCCCCGCCGAGAGCAACCCCGTCAGCCTCTACCGCCGCACCTTCGAGGTTCCGAAAGACTGGGCCGGCCGGCGCGTGCATATCGTCTTCGACGGCGCCGACTCTTTCCTCCGCGTCTGGCTCAACGGCAAGGAACTCGGCTTCAGCAAAGACAGCCGCACGCCCGCCGAGTGGGACGTCACCGACTTCGTGAAGCCCGGCGAAAACCTCCTCGCCGCCCAGGTCCTCCGCTGGAGCGACGGCTCGTGGCTCGAGGACCAGGATTTCTGGCGCTTCAGCGGTCTCTACCGCGATGTCTACCTTTGGAGCCCTCCCGCGCAGCATGTGCGCGACTTCTTCGTGAAGCCCGAGCTCGACGCCGCCTGCCGCGACGGACGCCTCTCCGTCGAGGCGGAGATCCGCAACACCGCCGCGACGCCGGCCGTGCTCACGCTCTCCGGAGTGTTGCGCGACGCCGATGGTCGCACCGTCGCGAAGCTCCCCGCGGTCAAAGCCACCGTGCCCGCCGGCCAAAGTGCCCCGCTCTCCCTTTTCGCCGAGGTCACCGCCCCCGCGCAATGGAGCGCCGAGACGCCCAACCTTTACTCGCTCCTGCTCTCGCTCGAAGACTCGAACGGAAAGCTTCTCCAGGTGATCCCCTGGCGCGTCGGCTTCCGCAAGGTCGAGATCCGCGACGGCATGCTGCTCGTGAACGGCAAGCGGGTGCTCATCAAGGGCGTGAACCGCCACGAGCACGATCCCGACCTCGGCCACGTCATGACCGAGGAGCGTATGCGCCAGGACATCGTGCTGATGAAGCAGCTCAACATCAACGCCGTGCGCCTCTCCCACTACCCAAACGAGGTGCGCTTCTACGACCTCTGCGACGAATACGGCCTCTACGTCGTCGACGAGGCCAACATCGAGTGCCACGGCGCGCGCGACGCCCGCCTCGGCCTGGCGAGCCATCCCGACTGGGCCGACGCCATCATGGATCGTTACGTGCGCATGGTGGAGCGCGACAAGAACCACGCCTGCATCGTCATCTGGTCCCTCGGCAACGAAGCCGGCGGCGGCTCGAATTTCCACGCCACCTACGAGTGGTCGAAACGCCGCGACACCACCCGGCCCGTGCAATACGAGCAGGAGTTCGAGGGCAAACACACCGACATCTTTTGCCCGATGTATGACAGTCCCGGAAAGGTCGCCCGCTACCTCGCCAAGAATCCGGCGCGCCCGATCATCCTCTGCGAATACGCCCATTCCATGGGCAACAGCTTCGGCGACGTCCGCGCGTATTGGGACCAGTTCTACAAGAAGGACAGCCGCGGCCAAGGCGGCTTCATTTGGGATTTCGTCGACCAGGGCGTGCGTGCACCGCTGCCGAAAGAGCGCATCGGCAAGTCCGGCCGCATGATGTTGCCCTTCCTGAAAAACGATCCGTCGCTCAAAAACGGAAAACAAAACATCGACTGGTTCTACGCCATCGGCGGCGACTTCGGCCCCGCCGACACGCCGAGCGATTCCACCACCGGCTCCGACGGCATCGTCGACGCCGACCGCAGGCTCCAGCCCGAGGCCCACGAGGTCGCGAAGATTTACCAGGACATCGCCGCCAAGCTCGTCGTCCCCGGCGAGCCCGGCCAGATCGAGCTGACCAATTGGAGCTCCTTCCGCTCCATCGGCGACTGGCTCGTCGGCGAATGGCGCCTGCTGGCCGGGACGGAGGAAATCCAACGCGGCACGATCCCGAACCTCGACGTGCCGCCCGGCGGCGAGGCTCGCGTGGTGCCGCTCGCCGTGAAGCGCTTCAAGCGCGAACTCGGCGTCGAATACCGCCTTGATCTCTCCTTCCGCCTCAAGCAAGCGACCGGATGGGGCGAAAAGGGCCGCGAGATCGCCTGGGAGCAACTGCCGCTGACCGGCCCCGTCGCCGACGCGAAGATCGCCCCGGCCAAAGGCCGCGCCCTCGCCGTGGACGGCGACACCGTGCGCGGACGGAACTTCGAAATCGGTTTCGACCGCGAGGCAGGAACGATGACGACGTGGAAGATCGATGGCCGTGAGCTGCTCGCGTCGGGCTTCCGCCCCGACTTCTGGCGCGCGCCGATCGAGAACGACCGCGGCAACGGGATGCTCCAGAAAAACGGCGTCTGGCGCCACGCCGGACGCGGTTGGAAACCCGCGACCCAAGGCTTCGAGGCCCTGCCCGGCGGCGGGCAAAAGATCGCGTTTTCGGGTCCCTTGCCGCGCGAAGCCGGCGACTGCGAAGTCTCCTACGTCGTGCGCCTGGACGGCTGGGTGGAGATCGCGTTCCGCCTCACGCCGAAGAAAGGCCTGCCCGACATCCCGCGCGTCGGCCTGGTCGGCGCCCTGCCCGCCGAGTTCGACCGCGTGACCTGGTTCGGCCCCGGCCCGCAGGAAACCTACGCCGACCGCAAGGATGCCCGTGTCGGCCTCTACTCCGGAGCGGTGGCGGAGCAATTCACGCCCTACCTGATGGTTTCCGAGTCGGGCAACAAAGCCGACGCTCGCTGGATCGCGGTGACGGACGCCAAGGGCGCGGGCCTGCTCGCCGTCGGCCGTCCGCTGCTCAGCGCCAACGCCTCGGTCTACAGCTCCGAAGCCCTGACCGCACCCGGCGGCAACCAGGTGAACTATCCCCCGCACTCGCTGACCCTCGAGCCGAACACCATCCTCAATCTCGACCTCGCGCAGCGCGGCTTGGGTGGCGACGACAGCTGGGGCGCCATGCCGCATCCTCAATTCCTCCTGAAAACGGATCGCGACTACAGTTATTCCTTCGTCCTTCGACCGTTGAAAGGCGGCGAACGCGACCTGGCAAAACTGGCGCGGAACACCTTCGTTTGGTGACACCAAGACCAGCTTGAATTACGGCCCCCTTTCGCGGAAAGCGCGATGGGGGCTTTTTATTGTCCCGGGAGCTCCGGACTTGGATCGAAAGCGGGAACTCCTGTTGCCAAGTTCCGACGCTCCCGCTGCGCTGTCTCCCAGTCATGGTCATCAACCTCGTCATCAGCTTCGTCCTTGGTTTCTTCGCCTCCTTTGTCGTGCAGCAGGCGATGAAGCTGTTCCTCGGGCTGCGGGCGCATTGGCTGCACACTCTTATCGCGACGATGCTGACCGCCGCCGTCTGCGGGCTCTGCTTTTCGCTCACCGGCCAGAATTACGATCTGAATTCCTCGACCTACTTCGTTCGCGTTTTAGCCACCACGCTGGCCGCCTCGCTCGCCACCGGAATACTGTCCTTCCGTTTCAACATCCATGGCGACCAGGGCGATCACCCGAGCTGGCTCGCGTCGCTCGGCATGACCGCCCTCGTGGCGGGTCCGATCCTGATCATCCTCTCCCTGCTTTACCTCGTGAACAGCTAGGCGGGGCCCCCGCCTTTGGATATATTGGTGGACGGGCGGGTCTCTCCGCCCGTGGTTCGAGCTCTCACGCAGCGGGCACAGGGACGTGCCCGCCCACCGAGGAAACAACACGCCCGGCCGACCTCGCGTCAGATGCCGGCCGGCGTGATCGCGCTCCCGCCTACTTCGCCAGCTCGAGCCCGAAGTAGTTCTTCGCGTTTCCGAAGCAGATGTCGGAGATCAGCGCGTCCAGCGCGGCCGCGTCGTCGGGGATCAGGCCGGCCTCGACGTCCTCGCCGATCAGCTTGCAGAGCAGGCGGCGGAAGTATTCGTGGCGAGGATACGAGAGGAAGCTGCGCGAATCGGTGAGCATGCCCACGAAGCGCGAGAGCAGGCCGAGCGAGGAAAGCGCGTTGATCTGCCACTCCATGCCCTCCTTCTGGTCGAGGAACCACCAGCCGCTGCCGAACTGGATTTTCCCGGGGATCGAGCCGTCCTGGAAATTGCCGATCATGGTCGCGAAGACGTAGTTGTCGGCCGGGTTGAGGTTGTAGAGGACGATCTTCGGGAGCTGGTTCTCGCGATCGAGCGTGTCGAGGTAACGGGAGAGTGCGCGGGCCTGAGGGAAGTCGCCGATCGAGTCCACGCCGGCGTCGGCGCCGAGACGCTTGAGCAGGCGGCTGTTGTTGTTGCGCAGCGCGCCGAGGTGGAGCTGCTTCGTCCAGCCGCGTTTCGCGTCGAGACGGCCGAGATAGAGCATCATATACCAGACCCATTTTCCGGTCTGCTCCGGCGTGGCGGCGCGGCCGACGCGGATCTGCTCGAAGATCGCCTTCGCCTCCGCCTCGGAACAATCGGCGTCGGGAATGTTTTCGATGCCATGGTCGGAGACGCGACCGCCGATCGAGTGGAAAAACGCGTGGCGCTTGTCGAGGGCGGCGAGGAGCGCGTCGAGGCTCTTGATGTCCACGTCGGCGCGGGCGGCGAGCTGGTCGCACCAGGCGTTGAACACCGCCGGGGCGTTCGCCGCCATGAGCTTGTCGGCTCGATAAGTCGGATAGACGCGGGTCTTCAGGCCGCTCTTCGCGATGGCCACATGATGCTCGAGCGAGTCGGCGGGATCGTCGGTGGTGCAGACGACCGCGACCTTGCTCGAAGTGAGGATCCCGTGGGTGGAGAACGCGGGCGTCGCGAGCTTGGCGTTGGCCTGCTCCCATATCTTCGGCGCGTTGGCCTCGTTGATCAGCAGATCGATGCCGAAAAAGCGGCGCATCTCGAGGTGCGACCAGTGGTGCAGCGGATTGCGCACGAGCTGGGGGACGACGCGGCAGAATTGGAGGAACTTGTCGTAATCCGAGCTCGCCGAGCCGGTGATGAGATCCTCGTTCACTCCCGCCGAGCGGAGGGCGCGCCACTTGTAGTGGTCGCCGCCGAGCCAGATTTCCGCGAGATTGCGAAACTGCTTGTTCGCCGCGATCTGGTCGGGAGGAAGATGGCAGTGGTAGTCGAAGATCGGCTGCGGCTTCGCGATCTCGTGATAGAGGCGTCGGGCGGTGGCGGTCGTGAGGAGAAAATCGTCGTTGAGGAATGGGGCGGGCATGGTGCGGGGAGCCTAGACGCGTCCGCGCGGCTCACGAGCGTATCCGGTGGGGGAACATTTTCAGGGAAACGCAGCCATCCGGGCTCGGAAAACGATGGCCAAGCGGCGCCGATGCGCCCGAGACTGCAAACTGTCTCACCCCGCCGGCTCATCGCCTCCCCTTCCCGATGTTCGAACCCCGAGTCACCCTAAAGCAGGTCGCCGCCCGCGCCGGCGTCCATGTCTCGACCGCCTGGCGCGCCCTGAAAAACGACACCTACGTCGAGGCCTCCAAACGCGCCCGCATCCGCGCCATCGCCGAGGAGCTGGGCTACGCGCCCGACCCGATGCTCACCGCCTTGAGCAACTATCGGCGCAAGCATCAACCCGCCGCCTTCCAGTCGACGCTCGCCTGGATCAACAACTTTCCCGACCGCCGCGAGGGGCGCGAACTGGTGAACATCGCCGCCTACCACGAGGGCGCCCTCCGCCACGCCACGCAGATGGGTTTCAAGCTCGAGGAGTTCTGGCTCGCCGAGCCCGGCATGACCCTGCGCCGCGCCCGCGAGGTGCTGCTCGCCCGCGGCATCCGCGGCCTGGTTTTCCCTCCGCAGCCTCTCTCCGGCACCGCCCTCGACCTCGACGTGGAGCCTTTCGCCTGCGTCGCCATCGGCTACTCGCTCGCCGCGCCCAGCCTCCACGTGGTGGGCAACCACCAGCACAACGCGACGCTTCGCGCGCTGCGCGAACTGGCCAAGCTCGGCCACACCCGCATCGGCATGGTGGCCGCGACCGAGACGCTACGTCGCGCCAACCACAGCTTCGAGTCGCCCTACCACTTCTTCCAATCGATCCAGGATGAGGCCCAACGCCTGCCGATCTTTTTCATCCAAGGCCGCGACGAACCGAAGAACATCGCCGGCGCGCGCGCGGAGTTTCTCGCGTGGTTCAAACGCCACAAACCCACCGCCATCGTCTCCCACGTCAGCGAGGTGAAGACCTGGCTCGGCGAGCTCGGCCGCGCCGTGCCGAAGGACGTGTCCTTGGCCACGCTTTCCCGCGCCTTCGACCGCAACTGGTCCGGCATCGACCAGCAGGAAGCCGAAATCGGCCGCCGCGCCGTGGAGCTTCTCGTGAGCCTTTTCCACAGCGGCGAACGCGGCGCGCCCACCACCCCTCTGCGCCTGCTCGTGGAAGGCCGCTGGATCGAGGGCGACACCACCCGGCGCATCGGCCCTCCCGCCGCCAAACTGCTCGAGCGGCTGGGCTGAGCGGGTTTCGGATGCGGCCGAGGTGGAACGCGTCTCAGGTGGACGGGCGCGTCCCTGCGCCCGTCGGTTTGAGCAACAGGCCCCGGACCGGCGGGCGCGGGGCCCGCCCCCCCCCCCGGGTGGGGCGCACCAGAACGGGTCACCCCCGGGAAAA
>CBIHRE010000150.1:0-9915 GCA_966212385.1 uncultured Akkermansia sp.
CGGCGGCGGCGGCGAGGGCCGAGAGCGTGGGTGCCATGCGCGGAGCATGGCGCGAGCAGACCGTGAGAGCAAGCGGTAGGCGGGTGTCGCGCGGGATGGCGGATGCAGGCTCAGAGGACGAAGCCGCGATGAGCCGCGGGCGCGAGGACATACCAGGCGCGGCCGAGGAAGCTTTCGCGGGCGACGGGGCCGTTGAAACGGCTGTCGAGCGAATCGGCGGAGTAGTCGCCGAGGACGTAGTAGCCGGCGCCGCACTCGACTTCGTGTTCCTTGGCGAGGTTGCCGTAGGGGAAGTAACGAAGGTGAGCGAGGCGGCCGGGGATGGGCAGGGGCGCGCCGTCGATGCACAGGACGCCGTCGCGAAGGGCAACCTTTTCGCCGGGGAGGCCGATGATGCGTTTGGCGACGAGGACGCCCTCGGGCGTGTAGAAGCGGTGGATCTCCCAGCGTCGCGGGGCGCGGAAACGGCGCGTGAATTTTTCAAAGACCACGCGGTCGCCGGTGGCGGCGTCCTCGCCGCGAAGGGCGGGAGACATCGAACCGGAGACGATGACCGCGTAGTCGACGCAGAAATACTGGAGAACCGCGCAGAGCCCGATGACGGCGAGAAGACGTTCGAAGGCACGCCACCCGACGCGGAGCCACGGACGCCGGCGGGGTTTCGAGGCCGGAGGGAGAGCGGCGTCGCGCATGCGTTCAGGATGCGCCGGGGAGATCGGCCGACGTGGCGATGGGCGGCTCCGCGAGCGGCGCCGGAGCGCCGGCCACGGCGCGGTCGATCTCGGTCTTGCGCGCCTGCCAGTCGATGAAGGAGGTGCGGGAGGCGCCGGCGACGCGGCTAGGTGCGATGAAGGCGGCGACGGCGGTGACGCCGCCGGCGACGAGGAGGAGGTTGAGAGCGCCTTTGGCGAGAGCGGCGACGCGTTCCTCGCGTTCCTCAAGGGCGCGGATCTCCTCGACCTTCGCGTGGAAGTCGTCCTCGGGAGCGGGATCAGGCGAGGCAGGCATGAGTTTTGACCGGCACGACGAAGCGGCCGGTGGTCTTGATGATGCGTTCGACGGCGCGGTTGGCGGCCTGGTCGAGGGAGCGGAGGAGGATGTCGGTGGCGACGGTGGAGCCGGTGCGGACGTAGTTGCTGCAGCGGCAGCCGCCCTCGGGAGCTGCGGCGGGGTCTTCGCCGGCGGAGCAGGGGGCGCGCAGGTCAAGGAAGTCTAGGTAGTCGTCGAGGACGCCGGGGAGACGGAGGGGATTGGCGGGCTGGTCCTCGCCGACGAGGCGTTCGCAGGGGTAGAGGCGGCCGCTGGGGGCGACGGCGAGTTCGCCCTCGCCGAAGCCGCAGCGGGTGGAGGGCGCGGCGGACACGAGGCGGGCGAGGGAGGCGACCCGCGTATCGAACCAGTCGATACCGGCGTGGGGCAACCAGGAGCGCCAGAGGTCCGCGAGGGAGTCGACGGTCTTTTCGAGAAGCGAGAGGTCGTCGGCGCTCCAGTTGGTCCAGAGGTCGAGGGAGAGGGTGAAGCGGGCGACGCCAAGGGAGCGGAGATGGGCGAGGCCGGCGGGGAGGCGGTCGAGGGTGTCGGGGCGGACGACGGTGACGACGGTGAAGGCGCGGTTTTCGCGGACGAGGTCGGCGAGGGTGCTTTCGACGACGGCGGCGGTGCGGGCGCCGTAGCGGTTGCGCCGGTGGAGGTCGTGGACCTCGGGCGTGCCGTCGGCGCTTACTGAGAGGTCGAGATCGGGGGCGCGCATCACCTGGCGGGCCGCGGGAGTGGTGACGGTGCCGTTGGTGGTGAGGTTGAAGCGGACGGTTTTGCCGGCGGTCCGGGCGATGCGGCGGGCGAAGTCCATCCAGTGGAGGATGGACTCGGCCTCGAGGAGGGGCTCGCCGCCGAAAAAGCCGAGCGAGAGGTGCCCGCCGTCGGCGATGCTGGCGAGGGCGCGCCGGATGGCGCGGTCGCCCACGGGGCGGGGCATGGGAGAGGAGAATTTCGACCCCGTGTAACAGTAGGTGCAACGGAGGTTGCACGCGTGGTTCACGATGAGGGTGAGGCCGAAGGCAGGGTAGGGATGGCGTCGCATTCAGATGAGAGGGCTCATCTGGATTACACGCGAGACGCGGAAATCTTACGGGTGCGGGCCTGAAAAGTTTTAGCCTGCTGAAGCGCCGTAGGATACGATGGATTTATTTGAGGCCGCCTTCGTGGGCGGAAGGGTTTTTGAGCTGATCCTTCCAGCCGAGGATCTTGGCCTGGGCGCCGAATTTCTCGGCCATGGGCTTGTCGCCTTTCTCCATCCAGATGCGGGAAAGGGTGGTGTTGATGAAAAGGTCGTCGGCGCGGAGAGCGTGGGCGTGCTCGGCGGCGGCGAGGGCGGCGTCGAGGCGACGCAGTTGGAAATTGACCTCGGCGAGGGCGTGCCAGGCGGCGAAGGAGGAGGGCGCGGCCTCGGTGGCGCGGGCGAGTTTGGATAGCGCGGCGTCGGCGTCGCCCATGGCGTGGTCGAAGGTGGCGTCGTCGATGAGCGTCTGGAGTTCGTCGTCGGTCATGGGCGGGTGTGACGGAAGATGGCCGCAAAGAGGCGCAAAAGTCGCAAAAACAAAAAGGCCGCGCGGCCCGTTTGGGCGGCGCGGCGTGTGCGCGAGCGACGGCGAGGAACGGAGCGTTCACGGGCGGGACGCCCGTGCCACGGTCAGGCCTTGGGCGCGGTGCCGACGAGGCCGAAGGTGAGCTGGATGGCGGGGGCGACCTTGTCCTCGTTTTGGCCGGGCTTGATGCCGTAGTCGCCGCGCTTGATGGAGAAGCGTCCGCGGACGACGAGGAGGTCGCCGCCGAGCTCGGGTTTGCCGACGCGTTCGCCGGCCTTGCCGGGCAGATAGCTGAGGGTGACGGGAACGGAGATCTCCTTGGTGACGCCCTTGAGGGTGAATTTGCCGTTGGCGACGGCGCTCCACTTGTTTTCCCCGGCCGCCTTCACGTCGGCGAGACCGGAGAACTCGAAGCTGATCTCCTTGTGGGTCTCGGAATCGATCCATTGGGCGCCGAGGAGGTGCTCGGTCATGGTGTCGTTGGAGACCTTGAGCGATTTGGCGGCGACATCGATCTCGCCTTTGGTGGCGGCGACGTCGGCGGCGTCGAAAGAGACCTTGCCGGTGACGGCGTTGGCGTTGCCGCTGATGGGCTCGAGCACGGAATCGAGCTCGAACTGGATGTTGTTAACACCCTTCGGGTCTTTGAAGTCGAAGGTCTGGGGCGCGGCGACGGCCGAGATGATGGTGAAGCCGGCGAAGACGATGGAGCGGAGTTTCTGGGTCATGGTTGGCGGGATGAGATGGGTGGTGGTTTGGAAGAAAGAGCGGCGGGATTAGGTGCGCGGGGCGATGGGACGGCCGCGGCCGAGAAAGGTTGCACCGAAAAGCGCGGCTCCGAAGAGGATGCCGCCGCCGAGGAAATCCACCCCGGGAACGAAACGACGCTCAAACGTTTCGAATTCGAGCTCGGTGACTGGGTCGACCCGCTTCACCGCGACTTGGTTCTTGGTCCAGCTTCGGTTGTAGCCCTTGGCGGCCCAGACGCAGATGACGAAAAGCGCGAGGAAGGCCCCGACTCCGCGCAGCAGCACGCGCCAGGCGGCGATGGTGGAGGCGGGAGGAATCGAGGCGGAAGCGTCGGGCATGTGGGCGGAGGCAAACGCTTCCAGAGCGACGCGCAAGCGGGCCGGGTGTTTTTACGCCGGGAGATTTCCCGGCGGGAGGGCGGTGCCGGTCGGTCGACGCGACATTCCGCCGTGACCGCGACGGTCGACTCAAACCTGGTGGGCGCGGGGGCGCGCCCATCCACCTTGAGTCAGAGGATGAGCATGGCGTCGCCGTAACTGAAAAACCGATACTCGCGGGCGACGGCCTCGGCGTAGATCTCCTTCAGCCAGGCGATGCCGTCGGCGGAGCCGGGGGCGAGGAAGGCGCTCACGAGGCAGAGGAGGGTGGAGCGCGGCTGGTGGAAATTGGTGACGAGGGCGTCGACCGCGGCGAAGCGCGCCGGCGGGTAGAGGTAGATGGCGGCTTCGTCGAGGATGGGGCGCGCGGAGGCGGGGGCGCCGGCGGGATGTTTGCGCAGAAAATCCTCGAGGGTGCGCACGCTGGTGGTGCCGACGGCGACGCGGCGCGTGCCGGGCGCGGGGGCGAGGACGGCGGCCTGGGTGGCGGGCGGGATCTCGTAGATCTCGCGGTGGATGGCGTGCTCCTCGACGGTGGCGGTGGCGATGGGTTTGAAGGTGCCGAGGCCGACGTGGAGGGTGAGGTCGGCGGCGCGGACGCCGGAGGCCTGGAGGCGGGCGAGGAGTTCGGGCGTGAAGTGGAGGCCGGCGGTGGGCGCGGCGGCGGCGACCTGGCGGGCGCGGTCGGCGTAGACGGTCTGATAACGCTCGAGATCGGCGGCGCGTTCCTCGGGGGTGTGCTGGCGCTCGATGTAGGGGGGACGCGGGACTTCGCCGACGCGGTTGGCGGCGGCGACGATGTTGGCGGGCGCGCCGTCGGGGCCGGGTTCGCAGGCGAAGGCGACGCGGGCGGCGCCTTCGGAATCTTTTTCGCGGACGGTGCCGGTGAAAGCGCCCGCGATGCCGAAGGTGGCGCCGACGGGGAGTTTTTTCCCGGGACGGAGCAGGCACCACCAGTCGTTTTCGTCGCCGGAGGCGGCGGGGCGGAGGAGGAGGCACTCGACGGCGCCGCCGGTGGGACGGTTGGCGAGGAGGCGGGCGGGGAGGACGGCGGCGTTGTTGCGAAAGAGGGTGTCGCCGGGCCGGAGGTAGTCGCCGATGTCCGCGAAGACGCGGTGCTCGACGCGGCGTTCGGAGCGATGAACGACGAGCAGGCGCGAGGCGTCGCGGCGGGCGGCGGGCGTCTGGGCGATCAGGCGCTCGGGCAGGTCGTAGTCGAAGAGATCGGTGGAGAGCGGCATCGAGGCGGGAAAGGAAGCCCGCGAGGCGTTGTTGCGCCAGTTCCTTCCTTCGCGGGCTGACGGGCCGGGCGAGGAGGGCGTGCAAGGGCGTGTGTTCTACTTTAAACCCACCCCGCGGGGGTTGCCGCTCGTCGTCGGCCCGGGGCGGCGGCATTTCTCATTTCCTGCCTCACCCCTTCGGGCGGGAAGCGCCCAGCAAGCGCCTGCCCTCGCCCGTCTCCGAGGCCCAGGAAACGAAACGATGAATACCGCCTGTTCCCCCAAGCGCTTTTCCCCCGCCGGCTTGGCGCGTGCCCTTGTCTTCGTCGCGCTGGCGCTCGCCGGTGCGGGCGCGGTCTCCGCGCAGGCGACCTCCTACAAGTTCGACTTCGGCGCGACGACCACGACGGCGGGCTACGTGGCGGTCGACAATACCCTCTACAGCGCCGCGCGCGGCTACGGCTGGACCGCCAATACCGGCTTGCTGCTTCGCGACCGCGGCGTGCCCGAGGACCTGCGTCAGGATTTCGTCTTTAACAACACCGTGGGCGCGACCTTGACCTTCCGCGTCACGGGACTGCCGGCCGGTCGCTACCTGATGAAGGTCCTTTGCGGCGACGCTTCCTACGGCGACCACGTGATCACGGTGAGCGTGCCGGGAGCCGGGACGCTGCCCACGATGGCGCCGAAAACCGGGCAATACCTCCAGCTTTCGGCCACGGTGAACAATCCCGGCACTTTGGACGTCACCTTCAGTTCGACCGCGAACAACTGGGTGGTGAACGCGCTGACCCTGGAGCCTGCGCCGGCGGACATCACGCCATTCGTCGAGAGCTCCCCGGTGAGCGAATGGCAGCCGTCGGTTTTCTCGTCCAACCCGACCACCGCGCTGCTCAACGCCTTCGCGAGCGCCACCACGGGCAACTTCAGCTCCACCGGCCTGACGCGCGCGGATTACCTGCGCCTGATCGCGAGCGAGATCGATTTTTGGAAGACGAAGCAGAACAGCAGCGGCGCGCTGATCGACCCCTACGCCAACTCCGAGATCCAATACAGCACGCCGGCTTTCGCGCAGGCGGCGGGGGTGCTCGTCGCCTATGCGGGGCGCACCGATTTGATCGAGCCGGCGGCCAAGGCGATGGATTGGGCCACGGCGCGTCTGAAGATCCGCGCCGCCGCCGGCGGTCACGAGGATTTTTATCCGCCGATGCTGGCGCATGGGCTGATGTTGTTGAAGCCCTACGTCACGGCCTCGCGTTCGGCCACCTGGGAATCGAACCTGAACTACGATCCCTACGCGATCTACCGCCAGGCGATGGGCAGCATGAACTGGAACATCGTCTCCTCCTGCGGCGAGGCCTTGCTCCAGAAGCTCGGCATCCGCCCGACGAGCAACGGCTACGTCGCGGAGAGCTGGGCGGCGCAGGGCCGGCACTTCACCTCCCCCTACGGTCTCTACATGGAGGGGCCCATGCCCTACGACCACTTCCCGCGCATTTTTTTGGCGGACGTGATCGAGCAGGGCTACACCGGGCCGTATAGCACCGAGGTGAAGCAGGCGCTCGACCGCGCGGCGGTCGCCAGCCTTTTCATGCAATCGCCTTGGGGCGAACTTCCCTCGGGCGGACGCTCCGCGCACCATCAGTGGAACGAGGCCGAGCAGTGCGTCACCTACGAGATCTACGCGGCGAAGGCGGAGGCCGCGGGCGATCTTCGCATGGCGGCGGCCTACAAGCGCGGCGCGCACCTGGCCTTGTCGTCGATGTTCCGCTGGGTCCGTCCGAGCGGCGAGATGCAGGTGGTGAAGAACTGGGTCAACCCGTCCTCGCGCCACGCCTACGAGAGCTACTCGTATCATTCGCAATACAACCTGCTGCCGATGGCGATGCTCGCCACGGCCTACGAATACGCCGCGTCCTCCGAGGACGTCGCCGAACGCCCGGCGCCGGCCGACACGGGCGGTTTTGTTTTCCACGTGCCGGGCCTGGACAAGGTCTTCGCCAACGCGGGCGGCACCTACATCGAACTCGATACCATCGCCGACACCCACTACGACGCGACCGGCTTGAACCGCGTTCACGTCAAAGGCGTGCCGCCGCAGCTCGGGCCGAGCGACAGCCTCCTGTCTTCGTCGTCCTACACTTCGCCCAACCCCTCCTCGATCACGACGGGCGTCGGCGTTTCCTGGAAAGATTCGACCGGCGCCTGGCGCACGCTCGGCCAGATGAGCTCGACCGAGATCACCTCGGTGACGATGACGCCGATCTCGCAGGCCCCCTCGCGCGTGGTCTTCGACGTCGTCTACTCCGGCAACCTGCCCAACGTGAGCAGCATCACCGAGCGCTACACGGTGACGCCCTCCGGAGTGCAGCTTTCGACGAAACTCGCCGGCTACGGCGGCGCCCTGCGCTACGTGTGGCCGGTCCTCTCCAACGACGGCCAGACCGCCAGCACGATCAACGTGATCGGCAACACCGTCTGGGTTTCCCAAGGCGGCGTGCCGCAAACCTTCCGCGCGCCGGGCTCGCAAAGCGTGCGCGTCGAGGCGAACGCCTACTCGAATCACAACGGCTGGGCCCGCCTCGGCGTCGCCGAGTATCCGAACGGCGGCGAGATCACGCTGCTCATCTCGCAACTCTCCGCGAGCAGCGACGGCGTCGCGATTTTCTCCGACACCTTCGAGCGCGCCGATTCCCCCTCGGTCGGGAAAAACGACAAGGGTCTGGGCGGCACGTTGACCGCGGCCTACGCGGAGAAAGAGCCCGCGATCATCGCCTCCGGCCAACTCGTGCTCGACGGGCCCGGCACGCAGGCGACCCCGCTGGTCGATTTCTCGCACGCCGTCATCGGCACCGGCGGCTTCTTGGACATCGAGTTCGACTGCAATCCCGTCTCGAAGAGCTCCGTCAACGGATCGGGCTGGGTGGGCCTTACCCTTGGCCAGTCGGCGGCACCGACGGGAGCGGCCTACAACACGACGGCCGCGGGCAAAGATTTTAGCCTGATCGTGCGGGACAACGGCCTTTTTCAAACCCTCTCCACCGGCGCCACCGTGGTCGCTTCCGACACGCTTTTCGACTCCGCCCCGGCCGACGCCGAGCCCGAGTCGTATCATGTGAAGCTGCGGATCAAGACCAGCGGCTTCGCCGCGGGGACGCCGTTTGTCATCAGCGCCACGATCACCGGCGAACTGGATGCCACTCCGGGCGCGGACACGGTGACGCTCGATCTGAACGGCGCCGCATCCGGCACGGATTTCGCCGGGCTTTGGACAGGCGCGGGCAACTACATCACCTTCGAAAGCGACGGCGAAGCGACCCTCGACAATTTCAAGATCAGCGCTCCCGTCGGCGGAAACACCGCCTACTGGAAAGGCGACGTGGACGGCAACTGGGGCGGCAACGTCTCGGGCAACACCAACTGGACGGAGGACTCCGCCGGCGCCAGCGATCCGGGGATTTTGCCGGACGGGCTGACCGACGTGATCTTCGCCGCGAGCGGCGCCGCCAATTTGAACGCCACGCGATTGAACGCCGACATGGCCGCCCGCGGCCTGAGCGTGAATATCGCGAGCCCGGTGAGCATCGGCGGGACGGGCAAGCTTCTCCTTGGCGCGAACGGCATCGCCCTCGTCGCCGGCTCGAAGCTGGACATCGACACCACCGGCCAGCTGATCCTCGCCGCCGACCAGACTTGGCAAAACGCCTCGGCGAACCCGCTGTCGATCAGCAGCGTGGTGGCGGGTGACTTCGGACTGACGAAGAGCGGGGCCGGCGGCCTGCTCCTGAAGGCCGCCAACACCTACTCGGGCGCGACGACGGTCGCGGGCGGCGCCTTGGTTCTGGATGGCAGCCTCGCCGGCGCGCTGACGATCGATGCCGGCGCCGCTTTGAGCGGACTGGGTTCGGTCGCCTCCGCCGCCACGATCAACGGGACGCATCAACCCGGCGGCGGAGTCGGCGCGCAGAGCTTCGCGGCGCTTTCCTACGGAAGCACGGCACGCCTCGAATGGGAGCTCTCCGGCAATAGCGACGCGTCCGGCTCCGCCGACCGCGTCGTCGCGACCGGTCCGGTCTCGATCAGCTCCGGAGCCCGGGTCGACATCGTTCTCGATCGCGCGGGCAGCGGCGTAGCGATGAATGATCTTTTTTGGAAACAGCCGCGCAGTTGGCCGCTTGTTTCCGCCACCGCGCTCACGGGTTCGTTTACGCTCGGCGACATCGGCTTCGATCCCGCCGGACGTGATCCGTTGGCTTACGGCGCCTTTTCGCTGGCGAGCACCGAGGCCGGGCTGGATCTGGTGTTCACGCCGGTTTTGACGCCGGACGAGGCGTGGCGGCAGACGTGGTTCGGCGATGATTGGAACATGCCGGCCATCGCGGGCGAAACGGCCGATCCCGACGGGGACGGCGTTCCGAATTTGTTGGAGCGCGCCTTTGGCGGAAATCCGAACGCGGCCGAGGCCGATCTCTCTCCCGTCGCGGATCCCTCCGCGCCTTTGCTGTCGATCGTCTATCGCCGGGCGCTCGCCGCGACCGATCTCGTGATCACGGTGCAGGAGAGCTCGGATCTGCTGTCGGGCGGCTGGGCTCCGGCGGTCGGCACCGAGGAAGTGTTGTCGAGCGATGGTGGCGTCCAACGCGTTCGCTTCACGGCGCCGATGGGGGACGCGGTGGTAAAATTTTTGCGCGTCCAAGTCTCCAAGGAATAAATCTGAACCGACGATAGCCGCGCCCCATCTCGGCCAAGCTGCCGGACATCTGGCGACCGCCTTGGGCGCTCAACGCACCTCCCAGGTGTGCCTCGGGGTCGGGGCGATCCCCTTATGCCAAGGGCTGGTTGCCTCCAGATTTAGTTGTGTCCGTCAAGTTCAGCAAAAGCGGCTGGATGGGTCGGTGATTGGTGAGACTAAAGATGTTTATGATTTTAGGTGGACGGGCGGGTCCCTCCGCCCGTGGCTCGATATCCAGGCAGCGGGCGCGG